>DIVN01000181.1 GCA_002435875.1 Anaerolineales bacterium UBA6131 | reverse complement strand
TCTCGTGCTGCATGAACGAGGGGATGCTTAGTATGGCACGTAACAAATCGCAACAGGTGGGGTTGCATTGAAGACATTCAACAAGAAGGGTGATCTGGGTGAGACAAGCCTGCTGTACGGTGGGCGCGTGCCCAAGAGCAGCCCGCGTCCAGAAGCGTATGGGACAGTGGACGAGGCTGTCTCCGCCTTGGGGCTGGCGCGATCCCTCTGTCGGCGGCCACATGCTAAAGAGATCGTGTATCAGTTGCAGCAGGATCTCTTTACTCTGGCGGCAGAACTGGCTACCGAGCTCGACCATCGTGATGAGCTGCTCAAGCACAATTGGGTGGTTACGGCGGAGATGGTCGACGGGCTGCAGGAGTGGATTGAACAACTCGAGGCACAGATTGAAATGCCCAAGCAGTTCATTATCCCGGGTTCAAATCCAGGGTCCGCGGCGCTGGATCTGGCACGATCGATGATGAGGCGAGCAGAGCGCAGGGCTGTTGCGCTCAAGCGCCGGCGGATGTTGAAGAATGACCACGTGCTGGCGTTTCTGAACCGCGCAGCCGATCTGCTCTTTACGCTTGCTCGTTACGAAGAGGCTGGAGACTGAGCGGCGTGAAGAGCCAGGGTGATGGAGTGATGAATCCACGTCTGCAGCAGGTGCTCAAGCAGGCTAGCCGTGTGATCGTGGCGGGGAGCGATGGTCCCTGTGGCGAGCACAATGGCGTGCTACGCGTGGGCGTGGATTTGGGTACCGCATATACTGTGGTGGTTGTTGTCAACGAGGATATGATCCCCGTGGCGGGCGCCTATCGTTTCGCACAGGTGGTGCGTGACGGGGTCGTGGTCGACTTTCATGGAGCTTCACAGCTGGTGCGTGAGCTGAAGAAGCAGGTCGAAGGTCGCCTAGGGGTAGAGTTACATTCTGCATCGAGCGCGTATCCGCCTGGGGTGCCCCTGGCTGAGGTACGGGCAACTGGGCACGTTCTCGAAAACGCAGGTCTGGAGTGTACCAAGCTGGTCGATGAAGCTACCGCTGCGGCTACGCTGCTGCAGATTGAGCACGGTGTGGTTGTGGATGTTGGCGGTGGCACCACCAAGTTGGCTGTAGTGCGCAAGGGAAAAGTCATCTACACTGCAGACGAGCCTACGGGAGGTACGCATTTCACGCTGGTCATCTCTGGTGCGTTGCGCATTCCATTCATGGAAGCCGAGCGGCGCAAGACCAAGCGCTCTGAACAGGCGGCGCTATTCCCTTTGATCCGCCCGGTGATGGAGAAGGTTGGCACGATTGTAGCCAGACATATTGCGCCGTATCGGGTGGATACGATTTATCTGGTGGGTGGAACGGCTCGCTATCCCGGCATCACAGAGGTGATCGAAGAGGTTACGGGTGTTCGGACGGTAGTCCCTGGCGATCCCTTGTTTGTGACCCCGATTGGGATTGCCATGCATAGCACACCTGAAGTGATCGGACATCGCCCGAGCACGGCGGAAGTATCAAGCGAGGCGTAGTCTGCGATAGCGTTGTGCAGCGACTTGACAGGACTCGAGGTGGGATAGGATGGCAGAACAGGCGATTGCTTTCGTAGAGACCAACAGCATTGCAGCGGGTATTGCGGCTGCTGATGCCTGCTTGAAAAGAGCAGAGGTTGAGTTGCTTGAGGCACGGCCCATCTGTCCGGGCAAGTTCATGGTTCTGTTTCGTGGAGAGATGAGCCAGGTACAGAACGCATTGACGGCAGGCGTATCCGTGGCGGCCGAGTCATTGGTGGATTATCTCTTTTTGGCTCGAGTGCACCCTTCGATCTTCACGGCTCTGGCTTTGACCTCGGTGCCCAGAAGAGGCGAGGCTTTGGGAATCATTGAGACAGTCACCGCTGCTGTTTGCATCGTAGCCTCTGATGTCGCGGCTAAGGCGGCCGATGTGAACCTGCTCGAGATCCGCCTGGCAGATGGTCTGGGTGGCAAGAGTTTTGTGCTGATGGATGGGACGGTGGCCGATGTAGAAGCCGCGGTTGCCGCCGGCGCTGCCAAGGTATCACTGGAAGGATTATTGGTGCGTCAGGTCGTGATCAGCCAACTTCACCCGAGCGTCAGAGAGAAGATCATGTGATTGCCTGCGATAACGGACAGAGGAAGGAAATGCCAGGATGAAGCCTGAAGACGTTGTCGAGAAGGTAAAAGCAGCGGGCGTCGTGGGCGCTGGGGGTGCGGGCTTCCCCACCCATGTGAAGGTTGCTGCGCAGGTAGATACCATCATCGCCAATGGCGCGGAATGTGAACCGCTGCTGCACTGCGACAAGCAGCTAATCGTGGCCCATGCGGAACAAGTTGTCGATGGGCTGCGGCTGGAGATGCTTGCCACCGGGGCAAAGCGTGGCTTCCTGGCGTTGAAGCGCGAATACCATGAGGCGGTCTCTGCCTTGCAGCAGGCGCTGGGCAAGCCCCGAGATGGTGCGACGGCCAACGGTGTTGAGCTGTTTCTGATTGATGTGAGCACTTATCCAGCTGGAGATGAGTTTGTCCTGGTGTACGAGGTGACGGGCAGGCTGATCCCGGAGACTGGCTTGCCATTGCATGTTGGCTGTGTCGTGCAGAATGTAGGTACGCTGGCGAATGTGTCGGCAGCGGTTAGGGACGGACATCCAGTCACTCAACGGTATTTGACGGTGACAGGTGAGGTGAATGAGCCGAAGACCATTCGGCTACCCATCGGGACGTCGTACCGCGAGGCATTGGCACGTGCTGGGGGCGTGACGCTGGCGGAGGGTGAGTACCGGGTCGTTGTCGGTGGCCCTATGATGGGACGGCTAGCGCCAAGCCTGGACGAGCCGATCACGAAGACCACCAGCGGTTTGATTGTGCTGCCGGTGGACAATGCGGTAGTGACGTACATGTCGCGCCCACTTGATCGGTGGGTGAAGCGAGGGCAATCTACGTGCGATCAATGTCGGACTTGTACAATGCTATGCCCGCGCTACCTGCTGGGCCACAACTTCCGTCCGCATGAGATCATGCGCGCCATCGCATACGATCATCCGGTTGACAGTGAGGTGATCACTGGCGCGGTAATGTGCTGCGAGTGCAGGCTTTGTGAGGCCTTTGCGTGTCCGCTGGAGCTTTCACCGATGGCCTTCTACAAGGAAGTCAAGCGCAAGCTGGCGGCCCAGGGCTGGAAGAACGATCGGCACAAGCGTACCGATTTGACGCCGCATCCGTTCCGCGATGACCGGCGTGTGCCGATCGAGCGTCTGGTGGACCGTCTGGGTCTGCGCAAGTATCACGGCTTGCACGTAGCTTTCGATGAGCAAGAGGTTCCCGTAAGACGCGTATCGATTCCATTGAAGCAGCACACCGGAGTACCCGCTGAGGCTGTGGTTGCTGCTGGCAGCAAGGTGCAGGACGGCGACCTCATCGCTGCGGTGCCCGAAGGGAAGTTGGGAGCGGCCATCCATGCCTCAATCGATGGACGTGTTGTGGAGATAACGGCTACCGCGATTGTCATTGAACGCTAGATATCGTTAGCAGAGGACTGTGTGAGCGGGGGAGTATGGACTATGACACAAGGATACCGTAGGGCGATTCCAGTTGGGGTTTCGGCTCGCCATGTTCACCTGAGTCAGAAGGATGCCGATATTCTTTTTGGCCCCGGCTACAAGTTCAATGTGCTTTACCCGCTTGGCCAACCCGGCCAATATGCTGCTGTGGAGACAGTGACGGCCAAGACAGATGTGGGGGAGATTCCCGGAATCCGCATTCTGGGGCCTGTTCGCGGTATGACACAGCTCGAAATTTCGCTTACCGATGCCAGGAGGCTGGGGGTGTTGGTGCCAGTTCGCATCTCGGCCGCTGGAGGTGGAGGCGGTGTCACTCTGGTCGGGCCAAAAGGCCAGGTGCTGATGAAGGAGGGGGCCATTGCGGCGATGCGGCATATCCACATGAGCCCTCTTGACGCTTTGGATTTTGACGTGACTGATGGGGATATGGTCAAGGTACGATCTGTGGACGGCCGTACGGTGGTATTTGAGAACGTCGTGGTGCGAGTGAACCCCGAGTACAGCCTGGAATTCCATGTGGATACGGATGAGGCCAATGCCAGCGGATTGCGGAACGGGGACAAGGTCACGCTTATCCACCCATTCCGCGTGCCAGGTGGGAACCTGTAACGGACCACGTGGCAGGAGGCTTGCGAGCAGTCCAAGTCTTTTGAGGCGCACACTGTGGTTTTTGACGCCCCGGTTGGCTTATGTTCAGGTGCTGTCGCGATGAAGAGAGAGCTCGGCGAGTGAAAGGCCCATGCGGCACCTCGAACGGAGAAGCGCGGCAGTAGAGCTAACTGGGGCGTCTTTATTACTATGGCGTTGTACAGAGAGGAAGAAACGTGGACAGGATCATTCTGATACTGAACTGTGGCAGCTCATCCGTCAAGTACCGGCTTCACAATTGGGACAAAGAGATGACGTTGGCGGCGGGGATCGTCGAGAGGGTAGGTATCGGGGGATCCTTCTGTGCGCACGAACTTCCCGATCGCGACAAGATCACCGTGCAACATGATTGCCCAGATCACCGCGCTGCGATCAAGCTGGTGATGGAGCAATTGACTCATCCCGAGTATGGGGCGATATCGGACATGAGCCAGATCTCTGCTGTGGGCCATAGGGTCGTGCACGGAGGCGAGAAGTTCGCCGAATCAGTGGTGATTACCCCCGCGGTGCTGGATACGTTTCGCGATCTGTCAAGCCTCGCCCCGTTGCACAATCCGCCGAATATCCTGGGAATCGAGGCGGCACAAGGGCTGCTACCCAAAGCGACGCATGTAGCAGTGATGGACACAGCCTGGCATCAGACGATGCCTGCGCATGCCTATCTCTATGCATTACCATACGAGTGGTACGAGAAGCAGGGAGTCAGACGGTATGGGTTCCATGGCACCTCGCTGTTGTATGTGGCCAAGCGCGCGGCGCTGCTGCTGGGCAAGGATCCGCTGGCTTGCAACCTCATCATATGCCACATTGGCAACGGCGTTTCGCTGAACGCGGTCAAGGACGGTCTTTCTTATGATACCAGCATGGGGTTCACGCCTCTGGAAGGTCTGGTGATGGGCACGCGTGCTGGCGACCACGACACGGCCATTGCACTGCACATGATGGAGGTGGAGGGGCATACTCCTGAGCAGATGAACTCGATACTGAACAAGAAGTCGGGGTTGCTCGGGATAACCGGCAAGTACGTTGACCGCCGAGAGGTTCAGGCGGCAGCGGAAAGTGGCGATGGACGTGCCAAGCTGGCGCAGGATGTGGAGTGCTATCGTATTAAGAAGTACATTGGGGCGTATGCGGCGGCGCTGGGTCGAGTGGATGCGCTGGTCTTTACGGCGGGCGTGGGCGAGATGTCAAGTGTGATCAGGGCCGGATCGATGGATGGCCTGGAGTTCATGGGCATTCGCTACGATCGCCAGAAGAATGACTTGGCCAAGACGAGAAACGGGGAGTGTGAAATTTCTGCCGCTGACAGTCAGGTGCGTTTGTTCGTTATTCCGACGGATGAAGAGAGGGTGTTGATCGAAGATACTGTGGCGTTGATGGAGAACCGCTACGATGTCCATACACGCTTCACGTATACCTTCCAGCACAAGGACTACCGCAATGCCTTGCGCGAAAGTGGGCTGCAGAGGGACTGCGCCAAGATTCCGGGCCTGGCAGGCATCGTGGTGAGGCCTAACTGAGATCCGCAGGAGCCTGACAAGGTGCGGTAGCCAAGGTGAAAGGCCCGGCTGAGGTTGGTGGGTGATGCCTGACCGCGAGCGAGTATACCGCACTGAGGCGCTGATCCTCAAGCACAGTGATTTCGGCGAGGCCGATCGACTGGTGACGGTGTTCACGCCGTACTATGGCAAACTGCGCCTGCTTGCCAAGGGGGCGCGGAAGCCTTCGAGCCGCAAGGCGGGCCACCTCGAATCATTCACTCGCACGCAACTGCTCGTCGCTCGAGGGCGCAATCTGGATATCATCACGCAGGCGCAGATGGTGGAGTCTTACGCTGCGCTGCGACGTGATCTGTGGCGTGTGAGCAATGCGTACTACATTGGTGAACTGGCTGATGCCTTTGGCGAGGAGCTTGCTGAGAACCGGCCGATGTACGATCTGCTATGCCGGGCACTAGGCTGGGTGAGCGAGTTGCCCAATCTACGTCAAGCGTTGCGGGTGTTTGAACTGCGATTGCTGGACGTCGTGGGGTACCGTCCCGAACTGTTCCACTGTGTGGGCTGCAAAGCTGCGATCGAGCCTGACGACAACTATTTCTCCGCCCAAGAGGGCGGCGTACTCTGCCCACGCTGCGGCAAGGGGAGAGGTGGGGCAAGGACGATCCCTCTGGCTGTCCTGAAGGTACTGCGGCACATGCAGACCCACGATGATGCAACGTGCCTGCAGCTCCGCTTGCAGCCGAGCACACTAAGCATGATGGAGCAGGTCCAGGCTGAGTATCTGACCCACGTGTTGGAGCGGCGGCTTAAGAGCGTCGAGTTCCTGCACCTGCTGCGACCGCCGACGGCATAACGAGCCGGTACCTCTACAGGCAGATGTGGGGCGAAGCAGGTAGTCTGCCTTTGCCAGGCATAACTGCGCGGCAATGTGGTTCACCTCAAGCATGCAACGCCATGGCTTGCTGTAACTGGTTTCCGAGCACAGCGCAGTGCACCGATCGCAACTCTCACCTTGCTCCTTGTAGGCAAGGGGCCGCATACTTGACAGATCCCGAACAAATGCGATATTTTGGGGCTGTCCGATATGCAGATGGTCTGTCTGCCTTTCTGGTGCAGTTTGTAGCTGGAGAGGGCGAGCGCTGTGACTCCGCAGGCCCGCCGTGGTGTGCTAGTCCGCATGGATATGTCCTCCGTAGCTTACACCGTCGGGCTTGCCAGGAGCGCCCGCGGGCTAGCGGCATCGGCTGAAAGGGTGAACGGCCAGCTGGGGTACGAAATGCGCCGCTGAGAGGGATCAGGCGCATGCTGAGTGCTCTGCTGCATAATGACCACAAGTCAGGCACGGAGGCTACGCAGATCCAATAGGGTCGGAGGAATGATATGGGAGTTGAGCACAGGCACCTGGCGGGCAATCAGTATGGATTCTTTGCACTCTGGCACAACAAAGCTTCAGAGTACCATGCGAGCCCAACAGAAGAGCAGCACACCGGCAACCTCATCCAGCAGGCCTTTTCCAAAGGCCAGTCGAGGGGAATACGGGTGTTTGGACGGTACGGCTGTCGCTGGTCCGCGGAGCGGCAGTACTTTACCTTCTGGCAAACCCCTAGCTTTGATGCTCTTGAGCAGACGATGGATGATCTGGAGCATGCAGGCGATTTCAAGTTCGCCAAATCCGAGCATATTCTGGGCGTGCGCGTCCCTGATGAACATATGGTTAGCCCGGAACTGGACAGGGCAGACATCACTTGCGCCGATTGGCCCATAGGCTTCTTTGCCATCTGGCGGCGTACGGACAGCCATTACCGTGCCAATCCTGAGGACCGGCTAGCATCGAGCAAGGGTGTGCAGGAGGCCTTTGCACACGCCCAGCGCGCAGGGACACGGATGCTCGGATTATATGACTGCCTTTGGTCCACGGAGTGGCAATATTTCACGTTTTGGCTGCTGCCAAGCTTTGGTGTTCTGGAAAGCACAATGGACGAACTTGAGCAAGCCGGGGATTTCTGGTTTGCCAGCTCGCGTCACCTCGTAGGCAACCTGGAGCCGCGCTTTCGCTTTGGTTGGCACCTGCAGCCTGATAAGGAGTAGACCAACGGAGGATGGAGAGTATGCAGCAACAGCCAATTGGGTGGGTCAAGCATTGGACTCCGAAGGATGACTGGTACTATCTACAGCCCGACGAACGGCGCAGCTACCTGGAGTCGTTTGCCCAGGTAGTGGCCCGAGCACAAGGACGTGGTGCTCGCCTGATGGGTACGTACAAGTGCAGGGGCCAGTCGAAATGGGCACGTTTCGAGGTGTGGGAGTTTCCAGACCTGCAAATCTTGATAGACATGAGCAATGAGCTGGAGGCGATTGGCCACTTTCAGTATTTCGCAGAGGACCATACCGTCGGTCGACGCTATGAACGGACAGGGGACCCGGAATCCTGGGTGCTCTAGGCGAGGGCTTGAGGTGCCAATGGATAGACAGGTTGTGGTTCGAGCGGAAGAGCTGACCGTCGAGCATTTCGCACCGTATGGGCAGGCGGTGCTGATGCCAGACGGGCTCGCTCCAAAGAGGGGACAAGACTGGGACTGCTGGGACAATCTGGCACGGTTTGGAAGCGCCGCGCAACGTGTCGGCTGCGTATGGACGCGGCCGACAAACCGCCCCATCACACACATGGAGCGCCACCTGGCCGAAGTCCTGGCACCAGTCACGGCGCCCGTAATACAGGCGATGGCCCTGCCTGACGATCTTGCAGATCCCCATGCGCAGCCCGATGCACACACAGTCCGCGCTTTCATCATCCGGCCAGGTCAGTGCATCGTCATGGCGGATGGGGCATGGCACTGGGCCGCCATTCCATGGCAGGAGACTGCTTTCTACTATTTTATCTTCCAGCCGTCCCTGGAGCCGTTCGGTCTCACGTCGGATCCGTGGGTACCGTTTCGGCACGGCGAATCCATTCGCATAGAGGTATGCATATGACTCCCCTTGAGGTGATCGGTGTAGGCGACGCAGACGTGGACATTTTCATGGACGTTGACCATATCCCGGGCCGTGATGAAAAGGTACTGGCGAAGCGTGTAGAGTACTACGCAGGCGGGATGGTGGCCAACTTTATCTGTGCTTTGAGCCGGCTGGGCACCCGCTGTGGATTTCACGGGCCGGTAGGAGATGATGAATTCGGGCGCGTAGCGCTGGAGAACTTTCGGGCGAATGGCGTAGATACAGCCGGGACTTTCGTCAAAAAGGGCGGACGCACTTATTATTGTGTGGTCATGCTCGACGAGTCGGGTGAGAAGGCACTCATCATCGTACCAACAGACTGTAATCACCCCACAGCCGATGAACTTGATGAGGAGCAGATCGCCAGGGCACGTCATATGCACATGACCGGCTCTGTCTCGACGATGATGCATGCAGTTGAGCTGGCCAAGAAACACGATCTGAGCGTCTCCTTGGACCTGGAGTCCCTGACTGGTCTTACTGAAGCCGATCTAAGGGAGCTATTGGCCAAGGT
>DIVN01000103.1 GCA_002435875.1 Anaerolineales bacterium UBA6131 | reverse complement strand
TCGCGGGCTACAGGCGTTCGAATTCCAACATCACGCCATCTTCTTCGGTCGCACCCGGGCGATCGGTGAAGTCCTGGACCGCTTGAAGCGGCAATCGGCCGACGGCCGAGCTTTTCTCTTGGTTCTGGGTGCAAGTGGCTGCGGCAAATCCTCGCTGATCCGGGCCGGAGTGCTGCCACTGCTCGTACAACCTGGCGTGGCGGAAGGCGTTGGACTCTGGAAGCGGGCCATCCTGCGACCAAGCGAACGGTCGGGCGACTTGTTCGACGGCCTCGCAGCTGCTCTGTTGCGCGAAGAGGCCCTGCCCGAGTTGGCCACCGATGGTACCACTGTCGAGCAACTCTCAAACATGCTGCGCCGCACTCCCGAAGCGGCCCCTCATCTGATCAAGGGCGCTTTGTCGCAGGCCGCGAACCATTTGATGAAGGCAGAATCCGCTCTGGTTCAGCCTGATGCAAGATTCGTTCTTGTTTTGGATCAGTTTGAAGAGCTATTCACCGACGACAGTCTCTCTAAGGACCATCGCATCGCCTTCTTCGCCTCCATCCGCTCCCTGGCGAAGAGCGGCCAGACCTGGATCATTGCCACGCTTCGCAGCGATTTCTACCATCACTGCGGCGACATCCCCGCGCTCGGAGCACTGAAAGCCGGCCTGGGGCAGTATGATTTGCAGCCCCCCGACGCCGCGGAGATTGCCCAACTCGTGCGGCGTCCCGCGTTCGCAGCGGGCTTGCGTTTCGAAGGGGACCCGCAGACCGGGACCCAACTGGATGACGTATTGCGTGATGCCGCCGCCTCCCATCGCGATTGCCTGCCGCTGCTGGAGTTTGCCCTGGACGAACTCTACCAACGTCGGTTAGACAATATGCTCACATTGAAGGCCTACGAGGAACTTGGCGGCATCGAGGGGGCGCTGGCATGTCGAGCCGATGAGGTGTTTGCGGACCTATCGGATGACGCAAGAGCCGCGCTGCCGCATGTATTTCGCCAACTCGTCGCGATCAGCAAGGATGATGACAAATCACCCACACGCAAACAAACGCGCATGGCCGCGTTTGACGCACCAAATGCCGCCAAAGGCGATTCTCCGCGTGCAGGCTCCGCGCTATCGCCCGCACGGCAATTGGTGGACGCATTCATTGCGGCGAGGCTGTTGACCGCCAAGCAAAGTGATGACGGCACCCCGGTGGTGGAAATCGCCCACGAAGCCATTCTGAGTCGTTGGCAGCCGCTGGTCAGATGGCTGGGTGATGACCGGGAGTTGTTGCGGATTCGTGACCGTGTTAGTGCCAACGCCACACGATGGGTTCAAGAGGCTCGACGATCGGATCTCCTGCTTCAGACAGGCAAACCGTTGGACGAAGGGCTGGAACTGCAGCATGCCAAGTTCCCGATGACCACAAGCGAGACGGAGTTCATCGCGGAATCCCTGGCGGCCGCACGCAGGCACGTACGGCGGCGACGCGTGGTGGCGGGTAGCCTTCTGCTATTGACAATCTTGTCGATTGCCGGAGCGCTGGCAGCCAATGCGATGCGCAGACGAGCCATGGATTCTGAGAGAGACGCCATTGCCGCTCGTATGGAAGCTGACCAACAGAACCTCGTGACTCAGGCAAACATGGCGCGACTCGAAGGACTCCCGGAGCGGAGTCTGCTGCTGGCAGTTGAAGCTCTTAATGCGCACGAACGGCGAACGCCTGCTGCCGAACAGGCTCTCCGGGACGTACTTGCTATGGCCGGAGGACGTCGACTTACCGGACATCTCAGCACGATTGCAGGTCAGGTATTCAGTTCAGACGGACGTTGGCTCGTCACGATTTGTAGCGACAACACTGCGCGATTATGGGACATGAAGGCATTCGATCCATTCGCAAACCCGTTTGTTCTTCGGGGTCATGAGAAGCCAATCCTTTGTGTGGTATTCAGCCACAATGGTCGTTGGTTGGCGACAGGATGCGAGGATGGCACAACTCGTTTGTGGAACTTGGAGGCAAGCGGCCCAGCAAAACGGTCAGTTATACTGGACAATCAGGCAGTGGCCGTCTGCTCCGTGACGTTCACCGGAGCGTGTTTCAATCGTGGAGCCACATTCTTACCACAAAGTGTCGCTATTGGAGGCCAGGATGGAACAGTTCGTCTGTGGGGTCTTTCCGAGAAGATGGATCCGGCAAGAGAGCCTGCCGTAATACTTCATCATGCCACTTCCATCGAGTCTTTGATGTCCAGTCCGGATGGTCGTTGGATAGCCATCGGAAGCCAGGACGGAATAAATTCACTATGGGCTTTGAAAGCACCCAGCATGGCTACCACGTCTCCAATTGTTGACGGTCCATGCTTCTCCACCACTTCCGTGATTCCTTTGACGTTCAGCCCAGACAGCCGCTGGCTCGCTGTGCAGGCTGCGCAACGAAGATACATACATGTGATTTCCCTAGATTCCAAGAAGGCCCCGGGCTCCCTGGTGACTCACTATGAAGTTGGTCGTGACCTTGCAGTGTTCGGTCCAAATAGCATCCTGGCAGTGGGCGGGGCGCGTGAGATTGTTGAACTGCGGCAGCCTGGACAATCTGACAGCACCCTCGAATTGGGGAGTCCATGGAAAAGCAGCATCGACTGGGCAGCGGGGAAGGCTCTGTGTGGCACATTCAGTCCAAGAGGCAAGTGGTTTGCGGTTGGAAACATAGATGGGACGGTGTGGCTTTGGAATCTGATATCCGGCCCTATCCTAGAGGACCTGACACCTCAGGTTCTCCGTGGCCACGAAGACTGCGTCACTTCTCTTGTTTTCAGCTCAGATGAACGCTGGTTGGCCACAGCTACAAAGGGCTCCGACCGTACGGTCCGGCTGTGGGATCTCTGGGAGAAGGACCCCAACACACGAGTCGTCGAACTCCGAGGTCACGATGACTCAGTCAATTCCTTGGCATTTAGCCCAGATAGTCGTTGGCTGGCAACTGGAAGTAGTGACAAGGCAGCCCGGCTATGGGATCTAGAAGTACACCGCGTGGAAGGGGATCACGTGATATCTGAACAAGTCGCACAGCCTAGTGTGTTTGCTGGCTACGCAAACCGGCTCCCCGCTTTCGCATTCAGTCAAGATGGCCGCTGGTTGGCGGCAAACGCCTACTACTCGTCCATCGCAAGACTATGGGACATGAAGACTTGCGACCGATTTACGGAGCCCATTGAACTCAGAGGTCACGAGCGCAGAATCCATTCCCTCACGTTTAGTCCAGATGCCCGTGTCATGGCCACGGCAAGCGACGACGGAACAGTTCGTTTGTGGAACTTGAAGGCGGCCGATCCAAGCGCAGAACCTACTATACTGAAACACCAAAATTCTGTCACGTCCGTGGCGTTCAGCCCAGATGGCCATTTTCTCGCGACGGGAAGTGCCGACAGGACGGCATGTCTGTGGGACTTGATGGCAGCNNAACTGCAAAACCCGCCGTTTTGAAGCACCGGTGCGAAGTCAGAGCTGTGGCGATAAGCCCCGACGGCCATTTGCTTGCCACGGGAACCGAGGACGCGACGGTCAGGCTGTGGCATCTGGACGCATCTGAGTCGGTCACACATCCGATCATCCTCGACGGCCACGAGGGTGGCATTTGGTCTATAGCGTTCAGTCCGAATGGTTCCGTGC
>DIVN01000201.1 GCA_002435875.1 Anaerolineales bacterium UBA6131 | reverse complement strand
CATCTATGTCAACGATGCCTTCGGCACAGCCCACCGCGCTCATGCATCCACCGAAGGTGTGACCCACTATTTGCCGGCCGTGGCGGGCTTCCTAATGGAGAAAGAAATCGCCTTCCTCGGTCAGGCACTTTCCGACCCGGCGCGCCCCTTCATCGCCATTCTCGGTGGAGCCAAGGTCTCGGACAAGATCGGGGTGATTGAGAACTTACTGCCCCAAGTGGATCATCTAATTGTCGGTGGCGGCATGGCCAATACGTTCCTCAAAGCGCAGGGCAAGCAAGTGGGAGACTCGCTGGTAGAGGATGACAAGCTCGAGCTGGCGAAGGATCTCTTGTCGCGTGGCAAAGGCAAAATGCTTCTGCCCGTCGATGTTGTCGTCGCTGACAAGTTCTCCGCCGATGCTCAGCACCAGACCGTGACGGTTGACCAGGTTCTGCCCGGCTGGCGCATCCTGGACATAGGGCCTGAGAGTGTCAAGCAGTTCGCCAAGGCGGTGCAGAAAGCCAAGACCATCGTCTGGAACGGCCNNGAACGGCCCGATGGGCGTCTTCGAGTTCCCAGCCTTTGCAGAAGGGACAGTCTCTTTGGCCAAAGCGCTGGCCAAGACCAAGGCAACCACAATCATTGGCGGAGGCGATTCGGCAGCGGCTGTCGAGCAGGCGGGCTTGGCAGACAAAATCACGCACATCTCGACTGGAGGCGGCGCGTCACTGGAATTTCTGGAGGGCCGCGAGCTTCCTGGTGTCGCTGCACTGCAGGACAAGTAGCAAACTGCGCCACTGCCAACCGTTGTGGCTGCGCGTGTGCGCTATGAATAGGAGCATCTATGGCTGATCTAGAATTCATCCGCAGGCTAGCCACGCCTGCAGAGACCAAAATAGTCCTCCTGGTGATGGATGGCATCGGCGGCCTGGCGGCGGAAGAAGGCGGGCCTACTGAGCTCGAGGCTGCACGGACGCCAAATCTGGACGCGCTGGCTGCACGCTCAATCTGCGGCCTTGCGAACCCCGTGGGACTCGGAATCACCCCCGGCAGCGGTCCAGGCCACCTGGCGCTTTTTGGCTATGATCCCTGCCGATTCATCATTGGACGAGGCGTGCTCGAGGCCCTGGGGATTGGTTTTGACCTGCACCCACAAGACGTCGCGGGACGCGGCAATTTCTGTTCAGTCGATGCCCAGGGCAACATTGTCGACCGCCGCGCTGGACGCATCCCCACCGAGAAATGTATCGAGCTGACTTCGCTGCTGCAAGAGTCGGTGCACATGCCGGGGGTGAGCGTGTTTGTGCGTCCCGTCAAGGAGCACCGCTTTGTGCTGGTGCTCAGGGGCGATGGCTTGGCCGGCGACCTTAGCGAGTCCGACCCACAACAGTTGGGCGTGCCGCCGCTGCAAATACACGCACAAGCCGATGCGTCCGACCTCCAGGCTTCGGCGAGAACGGCCGCGGTAGTGAACGAGTTCGCGGCGCAGGCAAAGCGGGTTCTCGCCAAGCAGTACCCTGCGAACATGGTCCTCTTGCGCGGCCTCGACAAGCGACCGGCCATCCCCACCATGCAAGAGGCATTNNCATTCGCGCTACGTCCAGCCGCGATCGCTGTGTATCCCATGTACCGCGGACTCGCCAGCCTCGTGGGCATGGATGCACTCCCGAGCGGGAGCACACTCGCGGACGAGATTGCTGCGCTGGAGAAACATTGGCCAGACTATGACTTCTTCTACCTTCACTTCAAATACACGGACAGCAGGGGCGAGGATGGCGATTTCCAGGCCAAGGTAGCGATGATCGAGGAGTTCGACTCCTTTGTTCCACGCGTGCTGGCCCTCAAGCCCGATGTGATTGTTGTCACCGGCGATCACTCCACGCCCGCCCTGCTGCGCGCGCATAGCTGGCACAGTGTGCCCACCATGCTCTACTCTCGTTACTGCCGCCGTGATCAGGTGCAGGCCTACAATGAAGGCGCCTGCGCTAAAGGGGCATTAGGCAACTTCCAATCAGCCGATCTTATGCCTCTGGCTCTGGCCAACGCACTCCGCTTGGCCAAGTTCGGCGCTTAGGGACGGGGCGATATTCGCCTCGTGAACGCGCCAAGTCAGCGCCAGTTCTATGGTCACAAGGCATGGACGCGCGCTGGCTTGGCGACCAACGAGCTACGGTAGGCCAATGTCCACCCCAGAGACTTTGCCTGTAGGCAAGCTGCATTCGGCCTTGCTCAAACGCCTGCTGCACTATCGTGGTACGCCTGATCCACGGGTTGTACAGGGCCCAGCCGTGGGAGAGGATGCCGCCGTCATCGATATCGGCGATCGGTATCTGGTCGCCAAGACAGACCCTATCACTTTTGTCACCGAGGACCTCGGTTGGTATCTCGTACAGGTCAACGCCAACGATCTGGCGACAACCGGTGCCACGCCGCGGTGGCTTCTTGTGACTCTGCTCTTGCCCGAGGGGGCTGCACCAGCCCTGGCCGAGGCAGTGTGCAGTCAGGTTGATGCCGCCTGCCGGGCCCTGGGCATTGCGATAGTCGGGGGTCACACCGAAGTAACCGCGGGTCTGGACCGCCCGATCGCCGTGGGACACATGCTGGGTGAGGTGCACAAAGACCGCTGGATTCACACAGGGGGAGCGCGGCTCGGCGACGACCTTGTCCTCGTCAAACCCATCGCCATCGAGGCTACCTCCATCCTGGCCAGGGCATTCGCAGACGAGCTGCGCCAAAGGGGTTACGCCGCCGAGTCAATAGCGCGGGCGGAGGCCTATCTCTACAAGCCGGGAATCAGCGTGGTGCGTGAGGCTCGTATTGCTCTTGAGGCCGCCCGCGTGCACGCCATGCACGATCCGACCGAGGGCGGGATTGCCACGGCCATACACGAATTGGCCGAGGCGGCTGGCCTTGGCGCTGTGGTAGAGGCAAGTGCTATACCAATCACGCCAGAAAGCGCCGCTTTGTGTGCGGAGTTTAGGCTCGACCCGCTCGGGGTCATCTCTTCTGGGGCATTGCTCGTCGCTCTTGACCCCAGGGACACCCCTGGCCTGCAGGCCGTCTACGATCGGGAGGGCATACCATGTGCCATCATAGGTCGTACCACGAAAGCCAGCGAGGGTGTCATGCTGCTGAGCGGCAGCGGCGTTTGCGACCTGCCACGCTTTGACCAGGACGAGATCGCGCGCTTGTTCTAGTGCTCGGCTAGCCTAGCCAGGTGCTTCTGTACAAGCGCCTCCTCGTCAGAGACGGACTGCACCTGCCCCTCCAGCCGCGCGTCCAGGAGCTCATCCAGGAGCGCGCCAAAGATTGGCCCTGGCTTGAGCCCAATCGACTTGAGGTAATTGCCGTCGAGTGTTGGGCGGACCCAACGGAGCTTTTGCAGATACCACTCTACGTTCTCTCGGGCTACCACAGAATCGGTGCCAATGGCAAACGCAATGAGTGCCGGTATCGAATAGCGTTTGAGGCGACCGTAGATCCGGCTCGCCGCTGGCGAGGGCTGATCCAGTTGTTCTGCGTGCGATCCCAACTCGCGCACTCCCCGCAGGTAACGCGCCACATCCTGACCGAACTTCATTCTATCGACGAAGCGGTCCAGTTCTGCTTCCGTCAGGCGGAAGGTCAGCATCGCAAGGTAGAGATCGAGAGCTTCGACTGACTCATCCAACGGGGTTTGTTGCCAGCTCACCTGCTGCGCTTGCCCTTGCGCCGTCCATGCCCGCACCGCCCCGAATTTCTCCTCCAGCCAACCATCATAGGTCAGCGCTGGATCCAGGTGAGAGAGAACGCCCAACTGTTCAAGCCGCTGGATGGATCCCGCTGGTGTTTGCTCCGCCAGGATCAGCTCCAGCTCGTGGCGAAGCCGAACTCCACTTACGCGATCGAGGAGCGCAAGAGCATCGTCGATCAACTCGGCTGTGCGGCTTTCGATTGTAAAGCCCAGACGTTGCTCCAGGCGCACGGCACGCAAGATGCGCGTCGGATCCTCGACAAAGCTCAAGTTGTGCAGTACGCGTATGGTCTGGTTTCGCAAGTCTCTCTCGCCGCCGTAGTGGTCGAGCAGCTCGCCTTCGCGATCACGGTCGAGACAAATGGCCATGGTATTAATGGTAAAGTCACGGCGATACAGATCCTGTTTGATGGAGCTCCGCTCCACTTCGGGTAGTGCTGTCGGATGCTGATAGAACTCGGCCCTGGCAGTGACGAAATCGAGCCAGGGCGGCAAGCTGGTACCGTTGGTACCACCCAGGATCACCTTGGCCACGCCAAAGCGGCTGTGTGCCCGGACCCTGCCCTTGACCACCCTGGCAAGCTCCTTGGCCAGGGCGATCGCGTCTCCCTCAACAACAAGATCCAGATCAAGATTCGGCGTCCCGAGCATGAGATCGCGCACGAATCCACCCACCGCGTACAAGGAGAAGCCCATCTCATTGGCCATGTCGCGCGCCTGCCACAACAACTCACTCAGCGGAGCGGGCAGGGTGGAAGTCAGCAGCGCCCGGATTTCCTGTCGTCTTGAAGGTGGTTGGTGCACAGTCCATAGCTTGATCAGGTCCGTGCGCGTGACGATGCCCAGCAAGCGACCGTCTTGCACCACGGGTACCTGGCCCAGTCCATGCGTCGTCATGATTGCCTGGACCGTGGCGACACTGTCTTCAGGAGACACCGCTACATCACCTGTGTGCATGTACGCGCGAACCGTTGCCTTTGTCAGCCCATGGTGTAGGGCCTGATCGAGCTCGCGCCGCGTAAGCACTCCGACGAGACGGCCATCCTCGACCACAGGGAATCCTTCATGTCCATAGCGTCTCATTAGCTGCTCGGCATCGGAGAGTAGCATGTCGGGCCGCAGCGTATGTGCACCGTACGACATGATCTCGCGCACCGTGACTAGCGGCTTGACAATACTCTCCAGGACCTCCCGCAGGCGCCTCTGTACTTCCGCTACATCGCCTTGGTTGATCAGTGCCGCTGCGGCCGTGCCATGTCCGCCCCCACCAAAGTGCCGCGCAACTGCACCTACGTCGACTGCGCCTGTGGCACTCCGTGCGATTAGCTGTACATGATCGGGAAAGGCAAACAGCAAGAACGAAGCATCCGGGTCAAAGATATCATCGAGCTTATGGGCCAGGGTAGACAATTCGTCCAGGTACTCCTCGAGCCGTGCAATGCCTATCAGGATAGCCTGACCATTGACGTAGACCCACTGGACATTTTCCACAAGTTGTCCGTACACCGACTGGTAGCGCTCGTCGAGCGGATGCCGCAAAAAGCTACCCGCTACTTCTAGGCTGGCTTCCTGTTCGAGTAACCAGGCCGCGCTTCGCAAGTCTCGCGCCGTGGTCGTCTGGTACGACAGCGAGCCCGTGTCTTCATAGATACCCAACAGCAACAGAGTCGCCTCGAGTGGGGTCAGAGACATGCGCAGCTCGCGCAGCTTTTCCACCAGCAAGCACGTGGTCGACCCAACCGCATCGATTATGTAGGAGACCCCTGGTCTGGGTTCGCCGTGCAGCGTATGATGGTCGATGACGACGCACCGCGTCTTGGGGCCCATGCCTTTGATGGCCGACACAGAATCGGTATCGACCAGGATTGCATCGGTCACCCGATTCCTTGGGAGATCTTCCAGCGCCACAAACGGCAACTGCTCACCGTACAGGCTGAGAAAGGCACGTACCTCCCGATTGAGGCGCTTCGGCAGGACAGGAATCGCCCCCGGATACAGTTTCGAAGCCGCCAATTGAGCAGCCACCGCATCAAAATCTGTGTTCTCATGGGTCAGGATAACCTTCACGTCAGCCTTTCTCGGAACACAACAAGGTTCACCGAGCAGGCGCGTCGACAGAGGCAACATGCATCCTCTCGCGCTCAGGCGGATTATGACACACACTTGGTGGCCAGTCAACGCCATGATACGAACGCGGCCAGCAAGTAGCTGCAGACTGTCGGCCTTTTTGACGGAGCACTGCAGTTTGGCTATAATCACCGAGGAGGTTGGGGCAAGTGCGTCTCCGCACGAGGTTCGGCTCAGCATGGAAGTGGCTTTATCCTGGACTGGGCATAAAGCGGTGGCTGTTGTTGCTCAGCGTGGGGGTCATCGCTCTCACTCTAGGAATCAGTTTCTTCTATGTGCAGATCTACCGCTCTCTCACCTTTCCGGACACGGCATCAGCAGCCGTGCGCGGCGTAACACTGCAGTTCCTGCCGCACTGGGTCCGGGGTGTGCTGCTAGCGTTCCTGGGCATCACATGCATGTCGGTAGCGGTCTTTCGTCTCAGCAAGAGCCTTGTCTCGGCGTTCTTTGATCCGGCGCAAGAGAGTTTTGTCGATGCCATTTATAGGCGTCGTGTTCGTCGCCACGGACCCAGAGTAGTGGCAATTGGCGGAGGCACCGGCCTTTCCACCCTTTTACGTGGTTTGAAGGAGTGCACAGAGGAGTTGACGGCCGTTGTCACGGTAGCTGACGACGGGGGCAGTTCTGGTCGGCTTCGTGAGCAACTGGGGCTGTTGCCACCTGGCGATTTTCGCAGCTGCATCGCTGCACTGGCCGAAGCTGAACCGTTGATGACCCTCTTATTCCAGTATCGTTTCGGCGAGGGCCTCGGCCTGGATGGGCACAGCTTCGGAAACCTTTTCATTGCCGCCATGGCGGGCATAACGGGGGACTTTGGCCAAGCGATCCGGCAGTCGAGCAAAGTACTCGCCGTGAAAGGTCGCATACTGCCATCAACGATGCAAAACGTGACCTTGTGCGCCGAGCTCTCCGAGGCGGTGGGAAGTCGTGGGCAGCGCCAGGTGCAGGGTGAGTCTCACATTCCAGCGGCTGGAGCCCCCATCGAGCGCGTCTTCCTGCAGCCAGATGATGTGCGAGGGTACGGCGAGGCCGTTCAGGCTCTGCTCGATGCCGACATTATCGTTGTCGGACCTGGGAGCCTCTACACAAGCATATTGCCCAACCTGCTCGTTCGCGACATTGCGGAAGCCCTGTGTGCATCCGATGGGCTCAAGATCTATGTATGCAACACCGCTACGCAGGCTGGAGAGACCGATCACTACGACGTAAAGGATCATGTGCGGGCCATCTACAACCATGTTGGCCAGCCCTGCTTCGACTATGTGCTCGCAAATGAGAACATGGAGGTGAAAACCCCAGCCCACTGGAACGCAGAGTTGGTCCGATTTGCTGAGCATGATTCGTACCGGCTGTGGTCCGCCGACGTCGTAGATACTGCGATGCCATGGCGACACGATCCGGTAAGGCTAGCTCACAGC
Source organism: Anaerolineales bacterium UBA6131 (assembly GCA_002435875.1). Classification (GTDB taxonomy): domain Bacteria; phylum Chloroflexota; class Anaerolineae; order UBA2200; family UBA2200; genus UBA6131. Next base: position 1,104 of record DIVN01000201.1, on the reverse strand, counting down.
ATCATGGAGATCTACACCAGCCATCAGAGGGCGCAGACCAAACGCACAAGCGCAGGCCGCAGTGTGTGTTCGGCTACTGGCCAAGATCCAGCACCCCGCTGCTAGGTGCCGGGTGCGACAAATAAATGTGGAGGAAAGAAATGACAATCAAGGTAGGCATCAATGGTTTCGGTCGAATCGGCAGACAATCGCTCAAAGCAATGCTTGACTACTATCCTCAGGACTTGGAGGTCGTCGCCGTCAACGACCTCTTTGATGCGGCGATCAACGCCCATCTGTTGCGTCATGACTCTAACTATGGGGCCTTCCCCGGCACCGTTGAGGTCGTCGGCAATGACCTCCGCGTGAATGGCAAGCAAATCAAGGTATTTGCGCAGAGGGACCCATCCCTCTTGCCCTGGGGCGACTTGGGCGTAGATATCGTGGTCGAGTCGACAGGCATCTTCACGGACAAGGAGAAGGCCAGCGCTCACCTCAAGGGTGGTGCCAAGAAGGTCATCATCAGTGCGCCGGCCAAGAACGAAGATATCACCATCGTTCTCGGCGTCAACGAGAAAATGTACGATCCCGCCAAGCATCATGTGATCTCCAACGCATCCTGCACAACGAACTGCCTTGCTCCAGCTGCCAAGGTCATCCACGACGAGTACAAGATCCTGCGTGGTTTGATGACCACCATACATTCCTACACAAATGACCAGCGTATCCTGGACTTGCCACACAAAGACTTGCGCCGTGCCCGTGCCGCCGCGTTGAACATCATCCCAACGACCACCGGTGCCGCCAAGGCCGTGGCCCTCGTCATCCCGGATCTCAAGGGCAAATTCGACGGTTTTGCCTTGCGCGTCCCCACGCCTACCGTGTCCATTGTCGACTTTGTCGCTGAAGTAGAGAAGAAAACTTCCGTCGAAGCCGTCAATGCCGCCTTCAAACAGGCTGCCGAGGGCTCACTGAAGGGTATCTTGGGCTTTTCCGCCGAGCCCCTTGTCTCCATGGATTTCAAGGGTGACCCGAGATCTTCCATCATCGACGCCGACTCCACCATGGTTATCGGAGATACCTTCGTGAAGGTAGTCTCATGGTACGACAACGAGTGGGGCTACT
>DIVN01000126.1 GCA_002435875.1 Anaerolineales bacterium UBA6131 | reverse complement strand
GATGCGCGAGGGCGAGCTGCGGTGCGCTTGGTACGCCCGTGCAGCCAGGGGCTGCACATCGCCTGCTCAGACCAGGTGGCGAGGTCCGCAGAGCAGCCAGGCTAATGGCTCATGTCAGCACCGTGATAGGGAGTGACAAACAAGAGGGGAGCGGTCCCGTGCGGGACCGCTCCCCTCATCTAGTCAGCCAGGCCCAACTGCTAGGAGGATTGTGCGTCCGGTACTGCTTCGGAGTCCGGTGTGGTCTTGAGGCGGTGTCCCTTCGGGCCAAATGGACGGCCTGCACCGGCAGAAGCCAGGCGCTCAGTTGCGGTCGTGGTTGCCTCTGCCAGGAGGGTGTCGGCACGCTCCTGGATTAGGTCACCACTGGCTACCGCTTCGGCCAGCTTCTGCTTGAGTTGCTCCAGGTATGCTTCTGCGATTGTCTGCGGGTCTACCTCCTTTTCCTTGGCGATGTCATGGATGCTCTTGCCCTGGGAGAGCAGGTTCAGGAGCTCATCCTTCTCCATGCCAAGCTTCTCAGCGGCAATGGATGTTAGGGACACACCGTATCTGCTGCCGCCCACCGATGAGCCTCCGCCATGTCGCGCTCTTTCCCGGGCCCCCAGCTGGCCATCAAGGCGCTCTCGCAAGTGCGCCGCCTCTTCGTCGCTGAGCCAGCCTTCGGCCAGGCCCTGGTCTACCACCTGGTCCTCGGCAGTCTCGATCGCTGACTCGTAACGCTCTACGCTGATGCCGAGGACCTGGGCAACCGCGGCGTGCAGTCGTTCTCGTAGATTCCAGCCATCGGTCTCTTCCGCGGCTTCCTGCGCAAGGCTCGTTCCTCCCAGAGCCCCCGCGGCGACGACCACCGCCAAGGCCAAGGCCGCCGCCAACTTCCAGTGTTTCTTCATAGTCACCCCTCCTTTCGGGTTCAGGTGAGTTGATCTCACCCGATACTGCTCCAAGTGTAGCCACGGTTGGTCAAGGACTTGTGTGTTTCTTGCTTGCTTGCGGTGAGAGTTGGGCAAGGCTGCGAGGGTCCGAGCAACGCGCCCTGCTCGGTCGTGACAACTCGCTGGCGAAGGCATGGCCATTGGCCGGTGTTGCAGCCGGGCGGAGCGGGCACTATACTCTCGTGCATCGCCCAGAGAGCGCGAAGGTTAGGGAGGAACACCATGCTCGATAACTGGACACATTGGGGAAATACTGCAAGCGGCTGGCTTGGCGCGGGGCTGCTCGCCTCGATCATGCTTTTCCTGCTGTGGGTGATGGTGCGCTTCGTGCTGAGTCGGCTGGCGGCCTTCGCCCGCACAACTGACACAGATCTCGATGACTTGATTGCCCACGTAGGCGCGCGAACTAGGCTGAGCCTGCTGCTTCTGCCCGCGCTTTACGTCGGTGCTTCAGCTCTGAATATCCCCGTTGACGTCCGCACATGGTTTCGCGTGCTAGCCTGGACCGCATTCCTCATCCAGGGGGCGGTCTGGGGCGATGGCGCCATCTCCTTTTGGCTGCAGGATTTCCGCGAGGAGCATGGAGAAGAGGTCGATCGTGTGACGACGCTCCGTGCCCTGAGCTTTGTCTTTCGGCTCTTGCTATACACGATCGTCATCATTCTGGTGCTGGATAACGTCCCCGGCATTGAGGTAACGGCCCTGATTGGCAGCTTGGGGGTTGGGGGCATTGCCGTGGCCCTGGCGGTACAGAGCGTGCTTGGCGATCTCTTTGCGTCGCTATCCATTGCCCTGGACAAGCCGTTCGTGCTCGGAGACTATGTCGAAGTGGGCGAGGAGAACGGCACCGTCGAGTACATCGGCCTGAAGACCACTCGACTGCGGCGGCTTTCGGGCGAAGAGCTGGTGGTGGGCACCAGCGACTTGCTCAACAGCCGTATCCGCAACTATGGGCGCATGAATGAACGCAGGGTGGTATTCTCCTTCCGCGTGGCTTCTGAAACGCCTGTTGACAAGCTTCAGCAGATACCTGGCATGCTGCGCCAAATCATTGAGGAATTGCCAGATGTGCGCTTTGGTCGCGCGCACTTTGTGCGCATCGGGGACTTTGGTCAAGAGTACGAGGTCGTCTACTACGTCCTGACTCCGGACTATGACTTGTACATGGATCTGCAGCAAAGTATCAACTTGGCGATGGTGAGCCGCTTTGCCGCGGAGGGCATTCGGGTTCCCTACCCAACCCAGGCAATCAACCTCGTCCCTGCTCAGGCATGAGAATGCTGACCGCGGACTCGCCAGCGCGGTGCGTGTCGAGCGCCTTGGCAGCAACCCCATGCAGCCTGGTCGCGCCGGCTAACGGCGTGTGCCTTCTAGCCTCCTGAGCAGCTCGAAGATGGCACGTGCGGCCTCAGCCAGCTTGGGGGGGCGATCAACTCGGGCACATCCTTCTTCGTGTGGGTATAGCTTCGCATCAGGCCTGCCATAGGTTCTGAGGTCAATGCTACTGCCGGTACGGCGTTCTGGATATACAGCCCGTGGTCGCCTTGATACCAGGCCTCTCCTTCCATCAGACCTGGAAAGGCTTGGAATGTCTCTCGCACGGTTTGGGCAAGCGCATCCGGACAGCCATAAAGTGAGAAAGAGGAGTGACCCTCTCGGAAACCAATGTCGTCAACGTTGATCCCCAGGACGATCTCGTCGAATCGGCCATCGTTGTCCCGTACCCACATCTTTTCTCCAGCCGCCGAGTAGTGATCTTCGCCGTTCATAGCCACCAGCTCGACTCGGGGGCCTCCTTCACAGCCCTTCAAGAGCTCAGCCAGCAGCAATAGCATGACGGTACCGCTTGCGTTGTCGAGCGCTCCCGGAGAGTCCTCGTACGCGTCGATGTGCGCAAAACATACCACCCGTCGCTTCTGGCACTCGCCAGCGACGGCAGTAATCTGGTAGCCAAGTGCGGGTATGCGCGCCGTCTCAATGTTCAACGCACAGGGTTGGCCCACAAGCGCTCGCAGGCGGCGTCCTTCACGCTCCGTCATGTAAGCGGACGGAATGTCAAAATCGCCGTCGACAAACAGAGGGAATGGATACAGTGCTCCCACCAGCTCGGGATTGCGTGTGGTGGCGGCAACTATCGCTGCGGGGCGTTTCTGCTCCAGAACGGCAATCAGGTGCTTGTGCTCATCCGGATTGTAGAATGGAAAGTTCTTGGGCATCAGCTGTTCTTTGCTCAGCTCACCGTACAACAGCAGCACTTGCCCTGCAAACTCCCCTTTCTCGAGTTCGGCCAAGGTTCCTGCAGATGCCAGGTTCCTCTGAACCCTGCAGCCTAACGAGTATGGGCTTGCATTGGCCTTGAATGGCCGCCCTGCTACGTTCAGGCTCACGCCTCGATTCTCCCAATCACAGCAGTCAAAGGCGACGGTCTCGAGGCGGTGACCGAACGACGAAGCAATCTGAGCAAAGAAGGCCGTCGCCCTGCGGTTGCCAGGGCTGCCCACACGGCGGATCCCGATTTCCCTGCACAGCTCATGCAAGTAGCCTTGCGCTTTGACCGCCAGCTCCACATCACTTGGCATAATCTCCTCCGTTTTGGCCTGCTGGTGCTGCGACGGGGTCGGCATCGCGTGTAAGCCCGCGGAGACGACTGCACCATGTCCCCCCGACAGAAAGTCTCGAGCGCTAGCCTTGTCTCTTGGTGCGACGCCGGATCCAGGTGATGACCGCAGGCTCGTGTCGACGGACGAACAGGACCGAGCAAGGTGCTTCTGCTGCGACCTGATCATCTACCTCGCCGAACAAACGCGTCTTGGTCATCCACTCGATAGAGGCTCCGGCTACTATCAGGTCATAATGTGCTTGCGTCGTCTCATGCATGATGCCCTCGCTGACGGTGCCAGGGAAGGACAGGCGCAGGCTGATGCGCTCTGGCATGGCGCCGAGCTCGTCTTCTACGATCTCGCGCAACATGGCCAGGCGATCCTGGATTTCCTCGGGCTCGCATTGCTCGCAAACACAATGCAGCACGGTCATCCGCGCATCTTGATCCTCGGCGATCTCATAGGCGAGACGTACGGCCAGACGTGAGTGTGGTCCCCCGCCTACCGGCACGAGGATGCTGTGCACCTGCTGGAGCCCCCGGTCGAGTAGCACTGCCACGTGCGCGGGGGCCTTCTGCACAATCACTTTCACGGGATTCTCCGCAAGCTGCTCTGGCTGCAGGGGTCCTGGCCAGCCCATTAGAATCAGTTTGACGTTGTCCCGCACTTCTTCGATTACGCCTTCGGCGACCGTGTGCGCCGGGCGAAGCCGCGTGTAAAGCGGCACGTTCTTGCTCACCGCCTCAGCCGCAATCTGGCGCAGCAAAGGCGTGTTTTTGCGCCCGACGCGCGCCGCCAGACGGGCGCTGTGCTCATCCGAGAGCTTGTCGGACTTTAGTAGCACGGTCAATACGCAGATGCTCACATCCTCGCCGCCACTGGCCAACATAGTGGCTACGTGCACCAGGCGCTTCGCTGTTGCTGGGTTGGCCACAGGTACCAGCAGGCGGTCTTTGGCCTCCTCAGCTCGCTGTGATCGAGCGGCCAGGGCCCGACCGAAGGGGCGGAAACCGTAATACATGAGCGACAGGGTCAGGATCAGTCCGGCGCCAAAGAGCAGCGCGCGCAGTTGCGTAAAGGCAATGACGATTACACCGGCTGCGGCAGCGAGGTATGGCGTGAGCGGATAAAACGGTACCTTGAACGGCCGCTTGAGGTCAGGGTGCAATTTCCTCAAGCGCACCAATGCCAGGCTTGCCCAGAAGAGCACGAACAGATAGCCCGAGCTGGAGATGTAGGAGATGAAATCGACCAGGCCAATCGCGGCGATGATCGCCGTCACGATCCCGATCGCGATGGTGGCCACGTAGGGCGTGCGAAAACGGCTCAATCGGGACAAGACGCGCGGCCAGGCGCCGTCGCGGCTCAGTGTGAATGCTTCTCGCGTAGCGCTCAGCATCGCTGTGTTGACGGAGGTCAGGGTCGCAATCAGGCCGGCAAAGGCCAGCAGGGGCACGCCAAAGCGCGGTAGGAAGTAGCGCACCGCGTCGGTCAGTGCCGTCTCAGAGCCGGCCACCTGCTGCCAGGGGACGGTGCCCAGGGTCACCACGGTGATGGTGCAGTAAAAGAGCGTGACGATGACAAGGCTTATCAGGATCGCTGCCGGGAGGGTCCGCGCTGGGTTGGTGACTTCCTCAGCATCGTCAGCAATGACCTCAAATCCGACGTAGGCATTGTAGATAAGCGCCACCGTCGCCAACAGATGGGTGAATCGCACCCAGCTGCCAGTCTCGATGAACCAGCCGCCCGCGGTCAGCGTTTGCCAGGAGAATCCGCCTGGAAGAGTGAAACCTCCGATGACATACACTCCCAGACAGGCAACCAGAATGCCACCCAGCACAAGCTGTACATTGCCTACCTGGTTCACCCCCAGGATGTTGAGCACGACAAAGACGGCAATTATCGCCAGAGCGGTGGGTATGATGGGCAGCGCGGGGATCAGGATCTGCAGCGAGTAGGCAAAACCCACCGCTGATAGGGCGCTGTAGAAGGTACTCGAAAGACAATCCAGCGATCCAACCAGGAAGGCCAGCAGGTTCTGCCCGAATGCCTCGCGCACATAGGTCATCGCTCCGCCGGTCTCGGGATACGAGGTTGCGAGCTCGCAGTAGTTCAGCGCAATGGGGAAGGTCAGCAGGCCGGCCAGAAGCATGGCAATCACAGTAGCTGGTCCGGCGATTCCCGCGGCGTGTCCGGTCAGCACAAAGATCTCGGTGGAGATCGTACCGGCCGCTCCCAGCATGACCACCTGGGCCAGGCTCAGCTGCCGTCGTAAACGTCTCTTGCTCATTAAGCTGGTCACCTCCGAGGATGTTGCACGTCCCCGTCGATCCAAAGAGAGCCGGGATTTCACTCACCCTCAAACACCGCAGTATACTCCACCTACCCCACCTGCAAAACCAGCTGTCGGCAAGGGGCTCCAACTACGTTTCACCCAGCGGGCCTGCGGGTGACCAGTCGGCGGCCTATTCATCTGCAGAGGAAAGCGGCCGCCAGCAGCACTGCTGCAAGCCCCCAGATGCCCAGCACAATGGCAGCTCCCATGCGACTGCTCAGATGTCCGGCGTCGTGCGCCGCTTTCGCCTGCTCTCTGGCCGAGACGAGGACCTCAGCCGGAATCAGCCGCATAACCAGCCAAATGCCGAGGGGAACTAGAAGGAGGTCGTCGAGGTAACCCAAAACGGGGATAAAGTCGGGAATCAGGTCGATCGGGCTAAAGGCATAGGCCACCACTAAGCCGGCCAGGAGGCGTACGTACCATGCCACCCGCGGGTCGCGACCCGCGATGTACAGCGCGTAGGTCCCAGTCTTTAGCTGACGGGCGCGCGATTGCCATTTGGCCCACACCAACAGCTAGCCTGCCTTCCTGTGGTTCGTGAGCGCACGCTTTTGGCCCGCGTGGCTGGGGGCGGATTAGACCATGTCGCAAGAGGAAAGCGCCGTGCAACCGCAGCGGCGCTCTTCGGCGCGCTCCAAAGGACAACTCGGTCGAACCCAGCCCAAGCTGCAGTGCAACCTGTCAGGGCTTACCAATAGTACTTTTTGAAGTAGGACGTCAGGACGCCACAGCGCGAAAGCAGGTTGAGCAGGGTCGAGAACCGTTCTGCGGTGATCGGCTGCTTGAAGGCGCGCAGCGACTCTAACTGGGCGTGAATCTGCGCGGCAGAGGGGACATCCGCGCCGCGCAGCATCTTTACCCGCACGATCGCATCGCGGATGTTGATCAATCCGATGCCGTACAGCCGCTGCATGTACTCCAGCACGGCTTGACCGAGCTCATTGGGAAAGTCGGCCAGGGCCGCACTGCCGCGGGTGGAGGGTGAGCAGCCGCCGTTGATGACCAGGAAGCCCAGGTCGCTCAGGAAGTAGATGGCACGGCGCACGGTAGCTTCCTGGCAAGGCTGCTGCACGATCTGGTCGTCGACGCGTTTGGAGACAATGAACTCATAATGGCCACGTTGCAGCACGTTGGCAGCGATCTCGTCGACGGACAGTCCGGGGTTCTGGGCACACTCGTGCATAAGAAGGTTCATCTTGGCAAAGAGGGTTCCTGGCATGGATTCCTACCTTCTTTCTACACGCGACGGAGCGTGGCCGGCGTGTTCCGGCTGCGTGATTCTATTGTCACCATTATATCACATTTTTAGGCTGTTGTTCGCACGAATTCGTATCTGCCGCGCCCAAACAGCGCGGAAACGTGGTTGCCTGCCGGACCTACCTGAGGGTCATGCAACGGTCCGCCAGCTCCCTGA
>DIVN01000221.1 GCA_002435875.1 Anaerolineales bacterium UBA6131 | reverse complement strand
CTTTTCCTGCAGCACATGTACGATGCGGGCGCCCGAGGGCTGTTTGACATCGTGGCCGCCAAGCCGTATGGATTCTGGTCTGGACCGGAGGATCGGCGTGTGGACGGTACTGTGCTCAACTTCTCGCGTCTGATCCTGCTGCGTGAGGAGTTGCGCCGTAGGAACGATACCGGGGTGCCCATCTGGGCGGTTGAGTTCGGCTGGAATGCGCTTCCTGACGGCTGGGTTGGCGGTTCGTCGCCATGGGGAACTGACAGCACTCTGGTGCAAACTACGCGCCTACGAGAGGCCGTGGTTCGCGTGTCGTCCGAGTGGCCCTGGCTTGAGACCATGGTGTGGGCCGAGATGCAGCCGGCGGTCCCTGAGGATAATCCGCGCTGGGGCTTTGCTCTACTGGATCATAGCAGACACCTCACCTCCTTCTACACTACCTTGCAGCAGCTGACCCAAGGCCTCCCATCAGAAGCTGCTGCCCATGCACCGTCCTTCGGTTGGCAGTGGACCGTTCTGGCAGTGGGTAGCCTTGGCCTCTTGATGGCACTGTCTTGGGCCCAGTCGCGAGTGCCCTGGAGATGCTGTATTTTGCGCACGTTGAGGCTCTTGCGCGCGCAGCCCGAGCCTGTGCAGTGGCTCTTGCTGGGTGGTTGCCTCGTGGCCTACTACGTTGTACCCTGGACGGCTCCAGGTCTGGTACTGCTTGCTTGCGTAGTCCTTCTTGTTACCTTGTGGCCCCACATCGGCCTGACCCTGCTGCTGGTTTCGATACCGTTTTTCACCAGGCCCAAGATGATTCTGGGCAAGGCTTTTTCGCTTGTTGAGGTACTGACGCTGCTGTGCCTCATATCTTGGGTGTTTGCACGGGCCAAGGGCTGGCTCAGGACGCCGCTATGCAGCAAGGGTGGGCCATGCCTCAGGTCGGTTGCTTCTGACTTGAGCCTCCTCGACTGGGCCGTACTCCTGTTTGTGCTGCTGGCCACAGCATCGTTGCTGGTCTCCAGCAACCGCGGCGTGAGCATTCGTGAATGGCGGGTCGTTGTGGTCGAACCAGCGATGCTCTACCTGCTGCTGAGTCGTGGCAAGTGGAGCGACCGTGACATCAGGCTTTTTGCCGACGCCGTGGTGCTTGGTGGCGTGTTGACAGCGGGCCTGGGGCTGTATCAGTACTTTATCAGTGGCGAGGTCATCGTTGCAGAGGGTGTCCGCAGAGTGCACGCCTTGTACGGTTCACCCAATAACCTGAGCCTCTTCCTGGGGCGTATCATACCCCTGGCCGTGTCGGTGGCGTGGCTGGGGGAGGGAGTACGCCGACCCTTGCACTTGCTGGCGCTGGTGCCGCTGGTGGCTTGCCTCTTCCTTACCTATTCCAGGGCAGGCTGGTTGTTGGCCTTTCCCGCTGGCATCCTGGCACTTTTGGCATTTCGGGGGCGTCGGTACCTACGGTACGGCCTGCTGATTGCGCTGCTCATTGTGTTGTTGCTGTTGCCCCTCGCTGGGGTAGAGCGCATTTCCTCATTGCTCGATACGGGCAGCGGCACTACCTTCAGGCGCCTCTCCTTGTGGAAGAGTGCCTGGGCGATGATCGAGGATCACCCGCTGACCGGTGTTGGTCTGGACAACTTCTTGTATCGCTACCCTGAGTATATGCTGCCAGAAGCTTGGGAGGAGCCTGGCCTGTCCCATCCGCACAACCTGATCCTCGATTTCTGGACCAGGCTCGGCGTTTTGGGCGTGGGTGCCCTGCTCTTGCTTGAGGTTGCGTTCTTTGTGGAGGCATGTCACGCGTATCGTGTTTTGCCAGATGGCAGTCTGCGTGCTATCATCTTGGGTCTGGCGGCGGGCATGGTGGCCACAATAGCGCATGGTTTGGTTGACAACTCTTACTTTCTCGTGGATCTTGCCTTCGTCTTTATGTTTGGACTTGGCGTTGTGGGCGCGCTGGCAAAGAGAAGGCAGGAAGGGTGCGCACCGCGCGATCAGCAGCTCATGGCGGGATGGGGAAAATGACAGAACAGGACAAGAAAGCCGTTCGGGTAGACGTGGTGATCCCGGTGTACAATGAGGAGGGGGATCTGGAGCGCAGTGTGCTCAAGCTGCGCGAGTTCCTGCATGCCAACGTTCCGTATGACTGGCGCATAGTCATTGCGGACAATGCCTCTCAGGATCGCACTCTGGCAATCGCTCAGGACCTCAGCGCGCGCTTTCCAAGGAAGGTAGGAATTGTCCACCTTGATCAGAAGGGACGAGGGCGCGCTCTGCGCAGGGCCTGGACCGAGAGCGATGCAGACGTGATGAGCTATATGGACGTTGATCTGTCGACCGACTTGCATGCTTTTCCACCGTTGATCGAGTCTTTGATCGGCGGCGGATACGATGTCGCGATTGGCTCCCGTCTGAAAAGCGGAGCGCGTGTGAAGAGAGGGCTGAAGCGCGAGTTTATCTCCAGGACCTACAATCTGATGATCAAGCTCATGTTCTGGAATCGCTTCTCTGACGCGCAGTGTGGGTTCAAGGCCGTCACCCGGCGTACTGTTCGTGAGATCGTGCCCTTGATCAAGGATCAGGCGTGGTTCTTTGACAGCGAGCTCCTGCTTCTCGCAGAACGCATGGGTTTTCGTATCTTTGAGGTGCCGGTCACCTGGGCAGATGATCCGGATTCGCGCGTCCGCATTGCAAACACGGCGTGGGAAGACATCAAGGGACTGTTCCGGGTTCGTTTCAGCAGAGTCGGCATGCGCTAGTGGCAGGCAGGTGTCGATGCGCGTCTTGATCACGGGTGGGGCGGGGTTCTTGGGCTCGCACCTTTGCGACCACTTCCTTAGTGCCGGACACGAAGTGGTCGCGGTGGATAACCTGAGCACAGGCAGTCTGCGCAACCTGGACCATCTCCTGGCAAACCCACGCTTTGCCTTCATCAAGCAAGATGTCACCGAGTACCTGCGCGTCGATGGGACACTGGATGCTGTGCTCCATTTTGCCTCACCGGCTAGCCCGATCGACTATCTACAGTTGCCGATCCAGACGCTTAAAGTTGGTGCGCTTGGCACCCACAAAGCACTCGGCCTGGCGAGGGCTAAGGCTTGTCGTTTCCTCTTGGCCTCGACTTCCGAAGTCTATGGTGATCCGCAGGTACACCCACAGACTGAGGACTACTGGGGTCACGTCAACCCTATCGGGCCTCGCGGAGTCTACGACGAAGCCAAGCGTTTCGCGGAGGCAATTACCATGGCCTATCACCGTTGCCATGGCCTCGAAACGCGCATCGTTCGCATCTTTAACACCTATGGGCCGCGGATGCGCCTGGACGACGGGCGAGTAGTCCCAAACTTTGTAGGCCAAGCCTTGCGTGGCGAGGCTCTCACGGTGTACGGTGATGGTTCGCAGACCCGTAGCTTCTGCTACTACTCGGATTTGATTGCGGGGATCTCACGTCTGTTGGCGTCGGAGTACACCTCGCCGGTGAATCTGGGTAACCCTCACGAGGTGAGCATCCTGGAGTTCGCCAAGACAATCAACAGGCTCGCGGGCAATAACTCCGGGCTTGTCTTTACACCATTGCCCGTGGACGACCCCAAGCTGCGCCAACCAGACATAAGTAGAGCGCGCCAAGTCCTCGATTGGGAGCCGCGCGTCGGCCTGGAGGAGGGCCTGCGGGAGACCATTGACTGGTTCCGTATGGCGCTGACGAACCGAACGTGAAGGAACAGACTACTGTCGTTGTGATTGAGCTTCCGCCCGATCAGGCAGCAGTTGCGCGCCCTTCTGGGACACGGATGTTCCATAGCTTTGCTCCAATGAAGTAGACTACCAATAAGGAGAAACAAACGATGAATCCGAAGGCACTGTACAAGATCAGTTACGGCCTGTACGTGGTTACATCCAAGAAAGATGGCAAACTGAATGGCCAGATTGCCAATACACTGATGCAGACCACATCGGAACCAGCTATGGTTGCCGTGTGTCTGAACAAGCAGAACTTGACGCACGAATACGTTCAGTCGAGCAAGGTGTTTGCTGCTTCAGTGCTGACCGTCGATACCCCGATGGAGTTCATCGGCAAGTTTGGTTTCAAGTCGGGTCGCGACATTGACAAGCTTGATGGCGTGAAGCATCAGCTCGGCACAACTGGGGCTCCTGTAGTCGTTGACTATAGTGCCGCCTACTTTGAGGCCGAAGTCGTGGCCTCCATGTCTGCCGAGACCCACACCCTCTTCCTTGGCAGGCTGGTCAACGCCGATGTCTTGGATGAGTTAGCCGAACCGATGACCTACGCATATTACCACCAGGTCAAGCGGGGTAAGGCACCCAAGACCGCGCCTACTTATGTGGCGGAAACGAGCAAGGGTGAAGTGAAGCCACAGGAGACCGAGGCAGCGGCGCTCCCCAAGTGGGTCTGTACGGTCTGCGGCTATGTCTATGATCCAGCGGTGGGCGATCCGGATGGGGGTATTGCCCCAGGCACGGCCTTTGAGGATATCCCAGAGGACTGGGTCTGCCCGGTATGCGGGGCAAGCAAGGATCAGTTCGAGCTTCAGAAGTAGGGCGGGTGGCCTGATGAGGTAATCTTGTGCTGGTGCAGCGTGCCACTTGCACTGTGTAGCAGTCTGCGATAGCTTGTGCTGTGCGCAAAGCCCTTTCATAGTAGTCATGAAACGGAGGTCGCGCGCAGTACTGCCTCTGCAGAGGATGTGTCAGGGCATTATAGTACTAGACAATCAGTGAAGGGTTCAGGGAGATAGACGCATGGGCTGTGCGGAAGAATCCGCACAGCTGACGAGGCGGAGGTTCCCCATCGCAGGATGGGGCTAAGCTGCGATCTGCGGCAAAAATCGAGAGTTCAGCGGAAGCCTCCGGGACGGCCACAGTCCCTTCTCCCCCTCAATTCAGGATGTTCCGACAAAGCCACCAGGCGACGGGTGAACAAAGTGGGACGCAGTGGCTGCTTGCCGCCGGGTCTGTGCGCAAGGTGCAGTATCCGATGCTGAGTTCCTCGATAGTGCTGTCGCCGTGCTCGCTCTGCCCGGCAGCCAAAGCATAGATTAGTCAAGGGGGAGACTTTGTGCGGGATCGTTGGGTATGTGGGCGCAAGGGATGCCAGTACTATCGTGATGGAGGGCTTGCGCCGCCTTGAGTACAGAGGATATGACTCGGCAGGCCTTGCCGTCTTGCGAGACGGCGAGCTGCTCTTGCGGCGCAGCGTCGGCAAGATCGACAACTTGGCCGCCCTTCTCACCCGCCAGCCTGCATCTGGCCGGGTAGGGATTGGACACACGCGCTGGGCAACCCACGGAGGGGTGTCCGAAGTCAATGCACACCCCCATACCGATTGCCACGGCGAAATCGTGGTGATCCAGAACGGAATTGTTGAGAACTATCGCGAGCTGAAGCAGAGCCTACTTAGCGAGGGTCATACCTTCCGTTCGCAGACGGATACTGAGGTCATCGTACACCTCGTCGAAAAGTACAACCGCGAAAGCCATGACTTGGCTGCAGCGGTGCGCCGCGCACTGGCCGACCTGAAGGGATCCAGCGCGGTCGTGGTGCTGAGTTCTCTGCAGCCCGACGTCATCATCGCCGCGCGTCTCGGTAATGCGGGCGGTGTTGTGGTGGGCCATGGGGATGGGGAGATGTTGGTCGCCTCTGACCTGCCCGCAATTCTGGATCATACCTCGAGGGTCAGTTTTCTGGACGACGGTGAGATGGCCGTCCTCACGGCGGCTGAAGCGACGTTTTTTAGCCTGTCCGGTAGCGCAGTCCATAAGGAGATCCAGACGATCCCGTGGGACCCTGTTGCGGTGGCGAAGGAAGGCTACAAGCACTTTATGCTCAAGGAGATCCACGAGCAG
>DIVN01000194.1 GCA_002435875.1 Anaerolineales bacterium UBA6131 | reverse complement strand
GCTTGAAGCGCAGGCCGCGGGACGACCGGTGATCGCATATGGCGCTGGTGGAGCCCTCGAAACGATCATTGAGGGGACGACCGGGGTGTTCTTTCACGAGTTAACATCCGAGTCGTTAGCTCAGGCCGTGTTGCGCTGTCGAGGCCTTACCGTTGATGCACAAGCGATACGCGAGCATGCTTTGCAGTTTGATCGCGCTGTCTTTGTGCAGCGTTTTGCCGCGATGGTTGAGCGAGAGATGGACTCATTCAGCAGGCGCTAGCGCATAGAGGAGCATGTAATGGAAGTGCGACAATACGTGCAGGTAATCCGGCGAAGAATGTGGGTGGTTGTCTCGGTATTCCTGATCGTTTTGGTCGTCGGGGCGCTGCGTGCTAGCTCCCCTGCCCCGATGTACCAGGCCAGCATGCGCTTCCTGTTAGGAGTCAGGTCGGGTGGCGAGGACTCACAGTACTTTTCCTATGACGGGTACTACACCTGGCTTACCTCCGAATACCTGCTCGACGACGTGGCGCAACTGGTGCAGAGCCGCACCTTTGCCGAAGCGGTGAGTCAGCGCCTGGCCAGTCAAGGGCTTGCCGTGTCCGCCGCATCCATCTCAGGTGCAACTCAGACGGGGCAACTGCACAGGATTCTGTCAGTCAGCGTTGCGAGCCCTGATCCATCTCAGTTGGAAAGAATCGCGCTAGCAGTAGCAGAGATCTTGCCTACTGAGATCGAGCGGCACTTTGCCCAGGTTGGTGCAGGGACTGTCTATGCGAGTGTGATCGATCCGCCTGCAGTCTATGCTATCGGCGCAAGCTTGCGGCAGAAGCTGGACTTGCCTTTGCGCCTGATGCTGGCGATTCTGGCAGGGGTAGTACTCGCTTTTGTACTAGACTACCTGGATGACACAGTGCGCGACGCAAGAGAGCTGGAGACGGCAGGCCTGTGTACGCTTGGCGAGATTCCGTCAACACAGGGCTTGCTTGCAACTCTCCGGTTCAGTCGCCGAAGGTCGCCTTGATCTGGCGGGCAATTTGTGCTCATTGCTCGCTGTGTTAGAATGATTGGTCAATGGGAGGCGCTCGGCATCGCCTGGGCGCTCTGGAGCACTCGATCGGAACGGATTTGGCCAGCACGAAGCGTGGAGTGTTGCCAGACACTGGCTCGCTAGGCTGTTGTGGAGGTGGATGTGGAGCTTGGTGACTATGTCCGTATCTTGAGGAAGCGAGGATGGGTTATCCTGCTGATTGCAGTGATTGCCGCCGCGAGCGCGTTTGCGTTCAGCAAGATGCAGGTAGTGGTCTATCGCTCGAGCATTCGCCTGAACGTTATTCCAGGTCGCCTGGACTGGGGCTTGCAGCAGACGATCAAGGGCCTGATGCGCAACTACAGTGGAGAGATCAAGTCACGAGATAGCGCTGGGAGGGTGATCAGCCGACAGCAGCTAGATCTCACTGTAGACGACTTGCTGTCGAAAATGACCGTTAGTCCGATTGAGTCCGACTTTCTGATGCAGATTGACGTCGACGACATTGATCCACAACGTGCTCAGCTCATCGCCCAGACCGCTGCCGAGATCTTTGTCGAAGACAAAAGAGTGCAGATGCTAGACCAGGACAAGCGTGATCGTGTAGACGTAACCATTCGGGATAGCGCCACCCTCGCGAGTGTCTTTTGGCCCAAGACCCGACTGCTTGTGCTCGCAGGATGGCTTGCCGGGCTTCTCGCCGGTGCACTGGTCGCAGTGGGCCTGGAGAGACTTGCTGCGGACATGGTGCGACAGGCTCGTGACATAGAGCGCTATTCCGGCCTGACGGTCTTGGGCACCATTCCAGTGGCCACAAGCCTGGAGAAGGGCAATAGTTGATCGCCTTCCTGGTGAGGCTGGGAGACAAAGGAGGATCTTCGCATGGTTCTTAGTGAAAGCTGTAAGCCGAGTGACTTGCTCGTTACGCTGCACAATCCGCGCTCGCCAGCCAGTGAAGCATATCGTACGCTGCGAACCAATCTGCAGTACGTTAGCCCAGATAAGCCACTGCGAACTCTATTGGTGACCTCACCTGGGGCGGAAGAAGGCAAGTCAACTACGCTTGCCAATCTGGCGGTGGCAGTGGCACAGGCAGAAAGGCGGGTCATTTTAGTCGATTGCGACCTGCGCCGTCCCACCCTTCACGAGCTCTTTGGGCTGCCGCAGGAAAAGGGTCTGACTTCCATGATCCTGGACGACCAAGCCTTAAGTGACCCACCGCTACAAGAGACGGCAGTGGCTGGTCTCCTGTTGATGACAAGCGGTGCTCTACCTCCGAGCCCTGCAGACCTGCTTGGCTCACAGCGCATGGACAAGGTGCTTGCATCTCTGCAAGGGCTTGCGGATCTAGTATTGCTGGATGCACCGCCGGTACTGGCGGCCAGCGACGCTACAGTGCTCGCTACCAAGGTTGACGGAGTCTTGCTGGTTGTCAGCGCCGGTCAGACCAAGCGCGAGAACCTCCAGGCTGCCAAAGCCAGGCTGGAGAAGGTCAATGCACACCTCATTGGGGCAGTCTTGACCAACGCTGCTATAGACCCCGGTCTTGAGCGGTACTACTCATGACGGGAGGTCTGGATAGGCAGCTTGTTGTGCTGACTCTGCAAGCATCAGGTGAGGATGGTGGACGAGAATGAAAGGTTTGATTCTCAGCGGCGGCAAAGGTACCCGGCTGTATCCCCTGACCTATACCTGTGCCAAACAGTTGGTGCCTGTGGCCAACAAACCCGTGCTGTTTCGCGTCATTGAGGCGATTCATGAGGCGGGAATCAATGACATTGGCATTGTTGTGGGCGACACGGCCGCTGAAATACGCGAGGCGGTCGGGGACGGCAGCCGTTGGGGAGTTGAGATCACCTACATCAAGCAGGAAGCTCCTCTGGGCCTGGCTCATGCGGTCAAGACCGCACAGGAGTTCCTCGGTGATGAGCGGTTCGTGATGTTTCTGGGGGACAATGTCATCCAGGGTGGAATTTCCCGGTTGATCAGCCAGTTTGAGTCCTCGGAGTGCAATTCGCAAATCGTGCTGACGCAAGTGGCACATCCGCAACAGTATGGTGTGGCTGTGCTCAAGAATGGATCGATCGTCAAGCTCGTTGAAAAACCGCGCGATCCGCCCAGTGATCTCGCCCTGGTGGGCATTTATATGTTCGATCATAACATCTTTGAGGCTGTAAACCACATTCGTCCGTCGTGGCGCAATGAGCTCGAGATCACCGATGCTATCCAGTACCTCGTCGATCGAGGATACAAGGTATTTCCCTATGTACACACTGGATGGTGGATTGACACAGGGGCGCCGGGCGACATGCTCGACGCAAACCGCCTTGTGTTGGATGAGTTGGAGCCCCAGGTCGAGGGGTACGTCGATCGCGATTCAAAGCTGATTGGCAAAGTCACCATTCAGAAGGGTGCTGAGATCATCAGCAGCATTATTCGGGGTCCGGCAATCGTGGGCGAGGGCACACGTATCGTCAATTCCTATATCGGCCCGTTCACCTCGATTTATCACCATGTGCTTGTAGAGAAGAGTGAGATCGAGCATTCCATTGTTCTGGAGCATAGCCGAATCATTGATATTCCACAGCGGATTGAGAGCAGCTTGATTGGGCGCAATGTCGAGATTGTTCGCTCGCCCTTGTTGCCCAAAGCACACAAGATGACTTTGGGTGACAACAGCCGGGTGGGGTTGCTGTGAAAGTCACGCTCGTCTGCCCCGGAATCACCGGCAAGGGCTTTAACAGTCTCGGCCAGGGAATGGATTCTGGCTGGATCAGCCATGGTTTGGCCATTCTGGCCCCTTGCATCCGACAGAAGGGGTTTGATGTAGATCTGCTGGACCTGCGGGCTTTGCGTTCGTGGGAGCACTTTCAGGAGGAGCTGCAAAACCGCCGCCCCGATGTAGTGGGCGTCAGCATGATGAGCGTAGACTACAACCCTGCACTGCAGTGCCTGGAGATCGCTCGTACGACATTGCCTGAGGCTATCAATGTCGTCGGTGGGCCACATCCTACCATCATGCCGGAAGAGCTGGAGAACGCGGCCAATATCGATCACATTTTCCTGGGG
>DIVN01000200.1 GCA_002435875.1 Anaerolineales bacterium UBA6131 | reverse complement strand
GACGGCTGCGGGCGCTACGCGTCACTAGGCCGGGCCGGTTTTCCCGCCGTTATCGGGTCTCAGTGTCGTTCATGACACTGGATAAGGCCATGGACGTGAGTCCATGGCGAATCAGGGTGGTATCACGAGCAGCGAACCTCGTCCCTTCGGACGAGGTTTTGTTGTCTTGCGGATGTATCTGGATTTCCGGTCACTCAGGATGGGCTACACAGGAAGATGCGCACTCGCAGATCTCAGGGAGGTACAGATGGCCAAGTTCTATGTGACGACCCCAATTTACTACGTGAACGACGTCCCCCACATCGGCCATGCCTATACTACGATTGCCGCCGATGTGCTCGCCCGCTATCACCGCCTGATGGGCGATGATGTATTCTTCCTGACGGGCACCGATGAGCACGGCCAGAACATCGAGCGCATTGCTGAGGAGAAGGGAGTCTCTCCGAAGGACTTTTGTGATGGCATCGTCGCTCGATACAAAGAGGCCTGGCAAATCCTGGGAATCTCGAACGACTATTTCGTGCGCACGACCGATCAGCGGCATGTTGCGGGCGTGCAAAAGTTTGCCCGGGCCTTGTTCGAATCGGGCGACGTTTACAGGGGCAAGTACGGCGGCTGGTACTGCCCTCGCTGCGAAGGCTTCTATCAGCCGGAGGAGCTCGTTGATGGCCAGTTGTGCCCCGTACACCGCCGTCCCGCAGAGTGGACAGAAGAGAACAACTACTTCTTTGCACTGTCGCGTTACCAGGATCGGCTTCAGCATCTCGTCGGCGAGACGGACTTTGTGCAGCCCGAAGCGCGCCGGAACGAGTTGCTAGGCGTGCTGCGCCAGGGCTTGCAGGATTTCTCGATCTCGCGCGAGCGAGTACGCTGGGGCGTGCCGCTTCCTGACGAGCCAAGCCAGGTGCTCTATGTATGGGTAGATGCCCTGCTGAACTATATCACGTCGGTGGGCTATGAGGATGATCCGGCGACTTTTGGCCGCTACTGGCCGGCAGATGTGCATCTCATGGCCAAAGAGATCATTCGTTTCCACGGCTTGTACTGGCCGGCGATGCTCATGGCTGCAGGGGTGCCACTGCCTCACAAGATCTTTGTCCATGGCTGGCTGACGAAGGATGGACAGAAGCTGAGCAAGACCACCGGCAATATCATCGATCCATTTGATCTGGTGCAGCGCTTTGGCCGAGATGCAGTACGCTACTACTTCATGCGTGAGGGGGTATTCGGGTCGGACTGGGACTATACCGATAGCGCCTTTGTCCGACGCTACAACGCCGACTTGGCGAATGACTTGGGGAACTTGCTGAACCGCACTCTGCAGATGCTGGTCCGCTATTTCGACGCGGTTGTGCCAGAGCCCGGCCCTGGCGATAGCGCTGTAGACGCGCCTTTCTTGGATCTCGCCGCAAGCCTGGCTAACCGAGTGCGGGAGGCGATCGAACGCGTGGCTATCCAGGACGCCCTGGCCGCCATCTGGGAGGTGGTGCAACAGGGCAATCAGTATGTGCAGCGGACAGCACCCTGGGAGCTAGCGAAAGCACGCAAGGCTGGCTCGGCGTCAGCCGCTCAGCGCCTGGCGACCGTGCTCTACAACCTGTTGGATGTGCTGCGCGTGGTGGGGGTCATCGGAGCTCCTGTCATGCCCGAGAAGATGGCACAACTGCGAGAGCAATTGGGCCTCCCAGCGGACACGCACCTGGACTTGCAGACCGCGACTGCCCTGGGGTCATTCCCTGCTGGGACCCGCGTTTCTCCTGGGGAGGTGCTATTCCCCAAGCATGAGACGGAATGACCTTTGTGCGGCGATATAGAGTGTTGCGCCGCTCTTCACGACTGTGTCGTTCGATCGCGGACTGCGTCGACGAGCGCAAGAGCCTGCTGTAGGGTCGGGAGGGCGGCACGACCGCCGAGCGCCGTGCAGTTCAGAGCAGCAACGGCATTGGCCAACTGTGCTGCGCGTTCGATAGCCCAACCTTGCAGCATCCCGAAGACAAACGCGCCGTGAAAGGCGTCCCCGGCTCCAGTTGTGTCAACAACGGGCACCACGAATCCAGGACTGTGCCAGTTCCTGTCAGACGTGAAGCACACACACCCGTCTTGGCCGAGGGTGGTGACGACGATCTGCGGGCCCATTTCCATCAGCGCGTTGGCCGCATCTTCGCGGCGCTCGTGCCCCGTGAAAGCCTGTGGAAAGTACTGGTTTGTGATCAGCACATTGACCCACGGCAGCAGCTGGTCAAGCCCTTCGCGCGGCTTGTTGGCATCGAGCACGACCGTGCCACCAATCTCGTGCATCCACCGAGCGGCGACGATGGCCGCAGCGAGGTGATGCCCGTCAAGATGCAGGAAGCGCGATGATTGCACGTAGGTTCGGTCTTGCTCGCCCAGCGTGATGACCGAGGGCGTGCCACGGTAACACAGGATTGTCCTGCGGCCGCTTTGGCCCTCCACCAGGACCAGGCATACTGGCGTCCGCGCACCCCCTTCGAGCCGCATGCGCTGCAAGTCCACACCGTCGCGTGACAACGCGGCCCGGATCTGGCAGCCCGGTTCGTCGTCGCCAACGGTGCCTATGAATCCAGTGGAGGCACCCAGCCTGGCTGCTGCTGCCAGAGCAGTGGAGGCTGGCCCGCCTGCCGAGGCGGCGAAATCTGCCATGCTGACGGTGGGCGAATCGAAAGGTGGGACTGAGGAGACGATGCCCAAATAATCCCACGAGCAATACCCCAAGCCCACGATTTCAAGCACAGGCATCGCAACTGTAGTCTTCCCTTCCAATGGCAAAGCCTACTCGACGGCGGTCTCGGGGGCTGAGTCCAGGATGGCCTGGAGACCCGCGGCATCCAAGACCGGAACCCCCAGCTCGCGCGCTCGCTCTAGTTTGCCGCCTGGCTTCAGCCCGGCGACCACATAGGCGGTCTTCTTGCTCACGGATTCCGAGACACGCCCTCCAGCTCCTTTGATCGCCTCGATAGCTTGTTCTCGCGTCCAGCCTGGGAGCTCGCCGGTGATCACCAGCGTTCGCCCGGAAAGTGGTCCGATTTTGGGCTGCCCGGCCACGACGCCTCCCATCTTGACCCCCGCCTGTGCAAGCTTGACCAGCAAGTCGCGGCTGCCGGGACTGGCGAAGAAGCTGGCGATTTCGCTGGCATTGATCGGCCCTACCCCCGGGATGCTCTGAAGATCGCTGATTTCAGCGGTAGACAGCTGCGAAAGAGAGGGGTATCGATTGGCCAGGGTTTCGGCCATGGTCGCACCAACACCACGTATGCCGAGGGCAGCGACCAACCTGGACAAGGGCTTGGTCTTGCTTGACTCAATTGCTGCCAGGAGGTTGTCAGTGCTCTTGTCAGCAAAGCCAGGCAGGCTGAGTATGTCCTCGCGCTGCAGGTAGTAAAAGTCCGCCAAGTCATGGAGCAGCCCCCTGTCTACGAAGATCTGCGCCAGGCGCTCACCAAAACCCTGGATGTCCATCGTTGCTGCCCAATGCACAACGCGTTGCACCAGTTGTGCCGGACACGAGGGATTGACGCAGTAGACTGCTACCTCTCCCTCCGGGCGCTCAACGGCCTCACCACAGACAGGGCATGACTGCGGTATCTCGATCACTCGCTCTTCACCCGTGCGGAGCTCTCGAACCGGCTTCTCTACCTGGGGAATCACGTCCCCCGCCCGCTTCACCACGACCATGTCGCCAATCCGGATGTCTTTGCGGGCTATGTCGTCAAAGTTGTGCAAGGTAGCCCTTTCGATGGTCACGCCGCCCAACCTTACTGGCTCAAGGATTGCGTAGGGATTGAGCGTACCGGTGCGACCAACGTTGATGCCTACATCCTTGAGCCTAGTTGTTGCTTCCCGCGCCGGGAACTTGAAGGCGAGCATGCCCCGCGGGTCCTTGCCAACGACACCCAGTGCATCCTGCAGGGAGAGGTCATTCACTTTCACAACCACTCCATCGGCCTCATAGGTCAGCTCGTCGCGACGATCCATCCAGGATTGGCAGTGGGCAATGGCCTCCTCGATCTCCTCGAACAGGGCTTTGTCAGAGGTCACTGGGAAACCCAGCTTTTCCAGGTATCGCAGAGTCTCCCACTGTGTTTGAGGCAGGGAGCCAACGCCGTCGACGATGCTGTAGGCGAACAGGCGCAAGGGTCGAGAGGCACTAATCGCTGGATCTAGCTGCCGCAGGCTGCCTGCCGCCGCATTACGAGGATTGGCAAAAGGACGCTCCCCCTTTGCTTCCTGGCTGCGGTTGAGCTCCTGCAGGTCCGAGATGCTCATGTAGACTTCACCGCGCACTACCAGCCTGGCTGGTGCTGTCAGCACCTCGTCCTGTCGGGCTGGAATGCGCAGCGGCACGGAACGCACTGTGCGTAGGTTCTGGGTGACATCTTCTCCGATCTCGCCGTCACCGCGTGTCGCGCCCAAAACTAAACGTCCACTGTCATAGTGCAGCACGACT
>DIVN01000284.1 GCA_002435875.1 Anaerolineales bacterium UBA6131 | reverse complement strand
GAGTGCAGTGCGTTGGCGCATACCACCTGACAGCGTGGTGGGATAGCTGTCGGCAAAGCCATCGAGACCAAAGTCGGGCAACAGCTTGAGCGCCTGCTCCCTGGCAGCTGGCAAGGGCTGACCCTGGATCTCCGGTCCCAGCAGGGCATTGCCAAGCACTGTACGCCAGGGAAGCAACAGATCGCGTTGCGGCATATAGGCAACTCTGCCCAGTCGCTGCTGCTCGACGTGACCGTTGAGGAGGATTTCACCCTCGTCGGGCTGCTGCAGACCACAGGCGATGCTGAAAAGCGTGCTCTTGCCGCACCCACTGGGACCGACGATGGAAACAAAACTCTGCGCTTCGGCGTGCAGGTTGACTTCTTGCAGGACCTGAATCCTCTGCCCGTCCACACGGTAGGACTTGGACACACAGCGCGTTTCTAGCTTGTGGCTGGCACCTTGGCCGCAGTCGCTGGGCGAGTGGGGTGTTCTCGTGGCTTCAGGGTAGAAAGTCATTGGTGAATGCTTTCTGTGGGTCGATGGGCTTGTCGACGAGCCGATTGCTGTGCATGAATTCGGAGAACTCACTCCACACCTCGGCGCGCTGATAGCCCCAGCGATCTGCATCGTCCTGATAACGTGGGCTGAGCCACTCCTGACTGCGTGTGACGAGTACCCGGTCTGTCTCCGGAGACGCGCGGAGCAACGACTCGACAGCCAGACCGGGATTGGCAATCGCATACTCGTAGCCGCGCGCGGTAGCCTTCATAAAGCGTCGTACGAGGTCTGGCTTCTCGGCGATAGTCTTTTCTCCTGCGACGACCACTGGTGTGTAATAGTCGGGGACGCAGCTTCCATAGAGGGGCAGGGTGTTCAGGTCGAGGCCCAGGAGCTCGGCCTGGATGCCATCCCAGGCGAGGAAAATCCAGGCCAGGTGCACACGCCTGGCAACGAGGGCCGGGAATGCGTCGAATCCAACATCGATGAACTCAACCTGATCGATGTTGGCCCCGTCACAAGCCATCAGTTCTCCCAGGATGGGGCGCTCAATGGGAAGTCCATAAGACGCATAGCGCTTGCCCTCCATATCCCTCGCGCGCGTGATCTCGGCCTCGGCCAGTGAGGCGAAGGCAGAAGTATTGTGCTGCACGATCGCGGCCAAGGACACCACGGGAATGTCGTTGGCACGCGCAACGGTGACTTCTTCCTGGAAGCTGACGCCGAATTCGGTGTTCCCATAGGCCACCTGTTTGAGAGCCGCTGAGGGATCCGATGGGATCTGGATCTCAAGGTCTATGCCTTCCGCGGCATACCAGCCCATGTCGGCCGCGACATAGAAGCCTGTGTGATTGGTGTTTGGCACCCAATCGAGGGACAGCACTGCCTTCGTCATGGCTGGGGTGGTAGATTCCTTGGGCGTACAACCAGGCGCGATGCCTAATGCGCAAATTAGAATTGAAACAACGAGCATTCTCCGATACACCGTAGACCTCCTGTAGCTCGCGGCTGGCCGCGTAATCCACGATACCGCTATAAGGGGCCTTGTGAGCTGGCCTGCGTTCGTGTGCCTTTGGCCCTTTGACCCGAGTACGTTGGCAGCTCCTCCCAGCGCTCCTGGCGTGACGATGTATAGTACCAGGGAAGGGCCAGCCGCTCCAGTGCCGCAACGACGAGAAACAGGAAAATGCTGAGCAGCGAGCTGATGGCGATGGCCGCAAAGACCCAGTCTGTGCGAAACGAGTTGGATGCCCGCAGCATAAAGACACCGAGTCCCTGGCTCGCGCCCACCCACTCACCAATGATCGCTCCGATAACGCTATAGGTAATCGCAATCTTGATTCCGGAGAACATGGCTGGCAGCGCGCCTGGAACGCGGACCTTGACTAGCACCTGCTGTTTGGTGGCCCCCATCGCCTGCAGAAGGGCGAGCAAGT
This sequence comes from Anaerolineales bacterium UBA6131, assembly GCA_002435875.1. Classification (GTDB taxonomy): domain Bacteria; phylum Chloroflexota; class Anaerolineae; order UBA2200; family UBA2200; genus UBA6131. Next base: position 13,492 of record DIVN01000284.1, on the reverse strand, counting down.
CTGGATCCGCTGTCGCCAAACCGTCCACCGTAGCCACCACAATCGGGAAGAAACACACGAGCGCCACAACAAGGACTTTGGGCCAGATCGTGTAGCCCAGCCAGATTACCAGCAGAGGCGCCAGTGCCATGACGGGAACTGTCTGTGTGACGATCAGCAAGGGGTAGAGTGCCCGGCGCAGGGAGGACGACAAGTCAATTGCCAAGGCAAGGGCAAGCCCGGTTAGCAGTGCCAGTGCAAACCCGGCCAGTGTCTCACGCAAGGTCTGTTGTACGTGTATGGCAAGCAGGCCGAGGGCCTGCACCCCGGCATTCACGATGCGTGAAGGCGATGGAAGCAAGTATGCCTCGATCCGCCACAGCCACGTAGCGCACTGCCAGGCCAGCAGAAAGCCCATGAAGAGCACGACGGGCGGCGCATAAGTCCTGACGGTCTTACGTAGCCGAAGCCTCCACTGCCTGCTCATGTAGCCGCTCCTCCGCCATCCGAGCCCTTGATGCAAGCGTTGGAAATGGCAGCCACCATCACCGTGCCCCCTAGTTCCACAGCGGCTATGAACGCATTGTGCAATGCCGCAAAGACCTGTACGTCATCGCCAACCACCAGGGTGCTCATTGGCCCGACTTTATAGGTGAGGCCATGTTGTTGGAGGGCACGCCATACAGCCTCTATTGCCGGTGTCAGGTCCGCCTGACCCAGAGGGTATACGCTCAATTGCACGCTTAGCTGCACTTGTTTACCCTCCCAACAAGCAGTGCTCCGAAGTGGGGCAGCAGCGCTCTGCCAGGGCGTTCCAGCTCCCAGGCTCGTTTCATGCCCCCTCCTCCAGGCCCGACGAACACCGAGCTGCTCCATTGCACCGGGCCCAAACGCCGCAGCAGTCGCACGAACTCGCATGGCGACGGGAAGTTGGCGTGTGAGAATGGCGTCTCGGCTTGGCGACTTTCGCGCCTGCGGGCCCAGGCCCAAGGGCTCCAGCGGTTCAGCGTCGCTACTACCAGGTTGCCGGCGGGACGCAGGACGCGCCACATCTCGCCAACCGCCCGCTCCGGGCTGGCCACGAACTCCAAAGCAGTCACTGACAACACCAGGTCGAAGGTCGCATCATCGAATGGGAGTGCGGCCATATCCCCCCGCAGCCAATGCAGGGACCCCTGCTTGCGCCGGGCGACGTCGAGCATCTGCGGCGACAGGTCCAGCCCCACGACTTCATTACACTTGGCAGCCAAGTCGGCCGCAAAGTGACCCGTCCCAGTTCCTGCGTCCAACGCCCGCGTTCCCGCACCTGGTACCGCATACTGGTAAATGAGGTCCTTCTCAAGCTCGTCGACCAGGCGACCGAGGGGATCATCGAACCAGGCCTCGTACAGGGAGGCTACTGTGTCGAAGGCGTGTTCGGATGTGAGTCTCGATCGATCTCTCATTGGCGTCACAATTTCGGTATCAAAAACCGCCAGGCTAGCTGAGGCTGGCGGTTCTCTCGGTGATCCGTTCTCATCCCTACGCTAGCATTACCTAGGTCAGGTTCAGGGGTCGATGGCTAGCGGCCATCCTCTCAGCCCGGCATACCGAGCTCCCCGAAACAAAAGGTCTTCAGTTACGCTCACATACTATCACCAGAATCCCCTTGAGTCAAGCATCAGCGCATACACTTGATCCGGCTGCGCCTAGGTGTTGCTTACGGTGAAACGGTGCCTCTGATCAAGACGCGATCGAGACCCTTCGACCCTCCTGGGATCCTAGCCAGGCCTGAAGGGGCTTTGCATGCGGTCCATCACTCTGGTGGATCGCACAAGTCATCTGCACAATCATGTTGACTTCAGCTTGGCCGGACACGGCCTGACCAACAGCAGCGCATTCACAGGCTACTACTTCTGGGCTCCCGACGACCTTAATAATACTCACTAGGTCACGGGCCTGAATCCCTGTGAGTGCAGCCAGGTTTTGCGCGCAAGAGGGCATCGGACACAGTCCCAGCACGCGCTTGTCCTGCAGCACGCTCGGTTCGTCCGCCATGAACGAAAGGCCGTAGGCGCGATTGGCACCTGAGTCAACAGCTTGCTTGAGGGCACCGCCGACTGTGTCGACAGCGCGCACAGTGATCGTGGTCTGATTGCTCACGACGTACGCGAGATCGTCCTATCCTGGTATCGGCCGCGCCTGGGATTACTTTTCGCTTTGTAGATGCTGCACCTTGTGGTTTGTATGCCCTGGTCCGAGCCCCGCGCTTGTCGTGGCAGCCAGCAAACCGAGTCGTCTGATCAGCGTTGTCGTTGGCAGGCTGTCGAACGGAGTCGCTGAACGTCTCTACGATGATGGTAACTCGGGCGAAGTTCGGCATTCTTGATGCTTTGCCAATACCGATCACGGTGATGGTACGGAGCGTGGAGACAACGTGGGTGCCGCGATTGATTGGAGAGCCTAGCTGGTAACTCCTAGCAGCACCGCCATGTTGCTTGCCACTGCGACCAGGTTCTCTCTCGTTGCCGTGCTAGTCACCTCGAGATCTTGATGCTCTTCGCACACCACGGGCCCTGTGTCGACAGCGAAGGTTCCGGCTAGAATAGCATGTCGCGCAGGCACTCTGTTATGGACGTGCCGTGTCGAAGCCATTTCGAGTTGTGTCCGCCGAGTGACCATCTCTTGACGGGGCTGTGGGTCATAAGCCCCTGGAGTCGTGATGCGCTGCGCAAACCAGTCAGATTTCTGTGCTGACGTGTGCTATAATGAGCGAGGAAGGCATTTGGCAAGTCCGCAGTGCGCCTCGGGGGGGGGGGAGGTGACTACTTTGATGCCCCTGATCGTGACCCAGATACTGACTCCTAGGAAGCGGCCTGATCTTCTCCACCGTGACCGGCTGGTCGATTTCTTTCACGAGCATGTCGATCGCAAGTTGCTTCTGGTCTCCGCTCCTGCAGGGTATGGCAAGACATCGCTGCTCGTGGACTACGCCCACGATACGGAGCTTACTGTCTGTTGGCTCTCCGTGGTGGACTCGTGTCGCGATCCTCGCGTCTTGCTGGACTATATGGTCGCTTGCATCAGGTATCACTTTCCGCAGTTCGGCGCAAGATCGAGGGAAGTGATACGCAGTGCGGAATCGCTGACTGACTGCGAACTTGTCGCAGCTACCATAGTGAATGAGATCTATGAGACCATTCCTGACTATTTCGTGGTAGTGATAGATGACTTTCACCTGGTGGATAGCAGTCAAGCCGTCAACGTTATGGTTGATGCGATTGTGCAGCATCTGCCTGAGAACTGTCATATTATCCTTTCGAGTCGGACGGTACCGACTCTGACGGTTCGCGGACTTGCACTGTTGACCGCCCGCCAGCAGATTGCTGGACTGGGTGCTAACGACTTGCGGTTCACTGGGCCGGAGATTCAGAGTCTGTTGGAGCAGAACTATGGCCAGACGGTCCCAATCGATCTGGCAAACGAGCTTGCGGACCGCTCTGAGGGGTGGATAACTGGCATTGTCCTGACCACACGCGCCATGTGGAAGGGCATCTTTCACAACATGGTGTGCCTTCGTGGCTCGGACAGCAAGGTCTACGATTATCTGGTCAACGAGGTGTTTGCCCAGCAACCGCTGGAAGTCCAGCAATTCCTCCTGTCGACATCGGTGCTGGAGGAAATGAGCCCCTTGCTCTGCGACCAGGTCTTGAACGTGACCAACTCACGTGAGATCCTGAAGCGGCTGGAGGATGGCAATCTCTTCATCAGTCGGCTGGAAAGAGGGGATGAGAGGTGGTATCGATACCATCAACTTTTCCGACAGTTCCTGCTTGCCAAGCTGCGGGAGGATCATCCGCAGTGGGTGCGTCTCCTGCAGCGGCGAGCTGGGGAGGTTCTGAGAGAATCCGGCGCGTTCGAGGAAGCGATCGCTTGTTTCATCAGAGCGGAAGATTATGATGCTGCAATGGAGTCTATCATGGAGGTGGCGCGGGACACGTACGATGCCGGGCGATTTGCGGTGTTGTCGGGCTGGATCGACAGCTTGCCGGCAGACATGGTTCGTGGACAGCCGCGTCTCCAGTGGTTTCGGGCCAAGATTCACCTTGAAGTAAGCGAGCTCAATCAGGCGACGCTTCTGTTTCGCGAGGCATTTGACGGATTCTCCAGTTCAGGCGACAGGCTGGGGCAAGCACAAGCGTTGGTTGAAGAAAGCGCCGTGCTTCGCTTCCGTGGCGACCTCCGAAGGGCAATCGATGCTTGCGAGCGCGCACTAATACTGCTAGGCGAGGATACAGTTGAACATGACCGGGTAAGAACGATCGCCTCCGCATACAGGCAGATTGGGACATGCCAGGCAAGCCTGGGTGACCTGGCAAGTGGCGAACAACACCTGCGCCGAGCCCTGCACATCTACGAAGATCTGGGATACTCGACAAATGTCGCCTATGTGCATCTGGATCTCGGGGCGATCCTCCAAATGAGCGGCGATCTGGTGGGTGCGAAACTCCACTTTCACCAAGCGCTGGAAATTTGGGAGAGGCTGGGAAATGTCGGACTGACAGCGCTAACGCTGAACAATATCGCGATAGGCCACTACTACAGGGGAGAGTACGCGGAGGCGCTACGGCTATACTCACTGGCCCTTGAGCAGGCCAAGAGAGTAGCATTGCAGCGTCCGATGGCATTCATCTTGGCAGGAATGGGCGATGTGCAGCGAGATCAAGCTGCATATGCCGCTGCGTTGGCTTCGTACGAGGAGGGGCTTCGGGCAGCGCGGCAGACAAGAGAGAGTTACATTCTCTGCTACCTACTGGATGCCATCGGCAACACGTACAGGCTCATGGGTCAGGAGATCCGCGCGGCGGACTATGTGCGTCAGGCGCATTCTCGGGCTCGTGAGCGAGACGCCAAATACGAGATAGCCCTGTATGAGACTACCCTTGGGGCAATCCACTATCAACAGGGTAACCTGCGACAGGCAGCAGACTATTTGTCTCAAGCCCAGCAGGTGTTCCAGCATAGCAGCGCAAGGAGGGAATTGGCTCGAGCGAGCCTCCTGCTGGCGCAGACGCGCTACGTCGAAGGGCGATTTCACGAAGCATGGGCTTGTCTGGAGGTGGTTGCGGGCTGCCTGGTTGAGCTGGGCTATGACCAGTTCCTCGTTTCAGTTGCCCGCGAAGCCAGGCTCGTTCTTGCACGGGCTGTGGATAGGGACGTAGGTGGAAGTGTCATCAAGGGATTGCTTGACAAGGCAGCAACCGACCCTGCCCCTGACCGAATGGTAGTGCCGCAAGAGGCGTCTCCTCAACCTCTGCTTCGAGTGTGCGCATTTGGACAGAGTCGGGCGTTCAGAGGTGAAGAAACGGTTACGGCCGCCGAATGGGGCATGGCCAAGTCGAAGGAGCTGCTTTTCTATCTTCTGACGTTCGGGCCACGTCGAAAGGATCAGATAGGGACAGATCTGTGGCCTGATCTGTCGTCAGCGAAGCTCCGCTCGTCCTTCCACGTTGCGATCTATCGCTTGCGCCGGGCACTAGGTCAACAGGACTGCGTTCTATTCGAAGGCGACCAGTACCTGTTCAACAGGAGGATCAACTTCTGGTATGATGTGGACGAGTTTGAAAGCCACATGGAGGCCGGCATTGCATCCTGGGAAACAGACCGCGACCGGGCAGCACAGCACCTGAATCATGCGTTCGTCCTATATGTTGGAGACTTCCTCGACGACATGGCTTCCGCACATGACTGGTGTTTGGCAAAACGCCAGGAACTGGAGGACAAGTACCTGAAGGCCCTCGGCCTCTTGGGAGAGTATCACCTTTTGGCAGGTCGGCCTGCAGAGGCTGCGGAGTTCTTTGAGCGGACTCTGGCTACGGACGCCTACCGGGAGAGTGCCTACCGAGGCCTGATGCGTTGCCAAGTCTTGTTGGGGAACCGCAGTGAGGCTCTGCGCAGCTATCGCCGGCTTGCCGAGTTGTTTGCACAGGAGCTCGGTGCGGTTCCCGCTCACAAGAGCAAGGCTCTGTATGAATCAATCCTGCACAGTGCTGAATTAGCCTCTGAAGACGACTAATCAAGGCGTACGCTGACAGCAGAGGGGGAGGGGGTTAGCCCTCCCCCTCTGCTGTTGTTGTGCTTGCTCTGGGTGCTCGTAAGCACTTTCGTAAGCACGGTAGAGTAATGTTACATGCGTAAGCATCGTTGGGCACCTGGTTGTGCCCGCAAAGACCGCCTGGGAGGGTTGAACATGAACAAGTGGAAAGCGTCTGTGGGCCAGATACTCAACAATGAGGGGTTGCGCCTGTTTTGGGTTCTGATGGTGATTCTGTCTCTAGTGCTCGGGAGTGGCGCACCCACTGCATTTGGCGGAGGTAGTGGCGGTGGAGGCTGACAACAAACCAGAGAAGTCCGTGTAGGTTGAGGATGATTCTCTTTGTGGCGGTAGTGCTATGCTTGCTGGTCGGCCTGGCGCGAGGCGGGAATTGGCGGGGGTTGCTGAGCGTGCATTTGCGGTATGGGTGGCTGCTCGTGGTGGCCTTTGCAGCACAGCTGCCCGTAATCTACCACCCGGCGGTGACAGGTGAATCCCCGCCGTCTCCGTCGCAGCACGCGATCTTCCTGGCCTCACATGCTCTGATCATGGCCCTGGCTTGGATCAATCGGCGGGTCAAGGGCGTCCGCTGGATTACCCTGGGTCTGTCCCTGAACCTGGCGGTCCTCTTGGCAAACGGTGGCTGGATGCCGGTGACGCCCGAGGCTATCACTGGAGCTGGGCAATTGGCACTGGTGCCGTCACTAGTCTCCGGCACGCGGGTGACGAGCAGCAAGAGCATCATACTGGGCAAAGAGCATACGAAACTCTGGTATCTATCGGACTTGCTGGTTCTGGGAAAGCCGTTTCCAGTACCCAGCATCTTTAGCCCTGGGGACGTGGTCATTGCCCTGGGTGCCTGCGCGCTCATTCAGAAGAGCCTGTCAAGTCCGGACCTTCGACTACCCATTGAAGAACAAAGGAGCAGACAGTGACATCGGCATGTCTTTCACAAATCATCGGCACCGCCGTGATCGATCGAGGGTTTCAGTGCACTCTACTGAACTCTCCCGAGCGCGCATTGGCGCAGTTTGATCTTACAGCGAATGAGGTTCGTGACATTGTGGCAATTAAGGCCACAAGTATCGAGCAGTTTGCAGAGCAGCTCATCTCATGGATGAACGGTCGCGACGTGGACTGGCTCTAGCACTCCGCTCCAGGAGGAATGTCATGACACGAGTGGTTCGGCAATCCCTTGTCAAAAGTGTCCTGATCATTGACGACGAGTTCTTGATCGCCAATGCGTTAGCACATATGTTGCGTGCAGCTGGCTACGATGCTGACCTAGCGCGTGATGGCAAAGAGGCCCTTGGTATGGTATCCTCTGTACCCTATGACCTGGTGATTTGTGACGTGCGGATGCCGGTGATGGATGGAATCGAATTCTACGCTCATCTCAAGCGGCTCCGTCCCGATCTCGCCAAACGAGTTGCGTTCTGCACGGGAGATTTGGACAACCCGCGCACGCGGGACTTCTTACAGAATTGCGGTGTTCCGTTTCTCCAGAAGCCGTTCCGCTTGCGCGGCCTCTTGGACATCGTGGATGGAATGCTGTCCGTCGGGAGCTGGCAGATGCCACACGCCTCGGACCTGCAATCGATGGGGCAGCCGGCACTGACATGATCGGAAATGGGATGGGAAACCTGAGTGTGGCGCATTGAGCGGGCTAGACAGGTTCTGCGCCTCCGTGGTCGAGCCAGCGCACTGCCCTTGACGACAAGTTGCTCAGTGGAGCCCGACATATCGTGCATCCTGGGAGTGACTCCAGGAAGGTAGTGCCGTAGCTTTTCGTGGTGACGCGTCGGTCCAGGATGACGACGACTCCACGGTCAGTACCGCTGCGAATGAGGCGTCCAAATCCCTGACGAAAGAGCAAGACAGCCTCTGGTACGGCATACTGCCCGAAGGGGTCGTCGAATGTCCGGCTTCTTGCTGCAAAGATGGGGTCTGTTGGCACAGAGAAGGGCAGGCGTGTAATCACCAGGCAGCTCAAGGCTGGGCCAACGACATCAATGCCTTCCCAGAAGCTTCTGGTCCCAAGCAAGACAGACTGGGGGGTTGTGCGGAAGCGATCCAGCAACTGCTGGCGTGAACCATCGAGCCCCTGGCCATAGACCACGATGCCGGCTTCTTCCAGTTGTCTTGCGATGGCGTAGTACGTGGCACGGAGCTGCCGATGAGAGGTGAACAGGATCAGCGCTCTACCCTTGGTGGACATGCACAGTTGGGCGACGGACTGGGCCAGGATGTGCTGATAATTGGGTTGGGCAGGCTCGGGCATGTCCGTTGGTAGAAAGAGCAATGTGGATTGTTGATAGTCAAATGGTGAATCCAGTCGTATCTCGTCCGCATCACTCAATCCGAGGCGTTCGCGGACATAGTCGAATTCTCCGGCGGTGGACAGAGTAGCCGAGGTGACGACCAGTGTCTCGAGCCCGGCAAAGAGGGTCTGTTCCAGTACCGGAGCCACGTGGAGTGGCGCTGCATGCAAAGCCACATCGCCGTCCCTGGCACTTTGCCGAAACCAGCAGATGCGGTCTTCGTCTGGATTGATTACCCATTCCTGCAGGTGGGTACGCAACTCGCGGACGCGCTCCGTGCGGGCCCAGATCTCCTGTACCAAATCGTCGTATTGCAGAATCTGCTGGTCTTCGAGCTCTACAAAGCCACTGTGCAAGGCCTGAAGGCCCTTCTCAACTCTCAGCAGAGTCTGGTCAACATCGTCGCTGGCGATTTCGATGTCCGACCAGCTAGGTTGAATCCTCATACCGCTGGTCAGCTCGATCTGCCGGTCATAGGCGTCCGTCGACTTGTTGGCAGCGCCGGCGACTTCTTCAAGGAATCCTTGCACGAGATCAAAGAACTGCACGGTCACGCCATGTGCGTCATGGATATGCTGTGTCAGCCTAGCGAGCACGTTGTTGAGCTGCTGCCGGATTTCCGAACTCACCAGGCTGCCCTGCAAGCGGCTGGGGATTGAGGCCACAAAGCCTCGCTCGGTTTCAGCAGCTGCAGGCTGAGAGAGACCGTTCAGGAGGGCCTCGGCCTGTGCACGACTGACGGTGAAACCAAGCTGGTCAGTGGCCTTGTCTTCCAGGTGGTGGCCTTCATCAATGATGAGATGATGGTACTCTGGAAGCACTTGATTCCGCACCAGCATATCGGACAGGAGCAAAGAATGGTTGACCACGATGATGTGAGCTGACTCGGCGAGGTGGCGCGCGCGATAGAGGAAACAGCGTCCTCTTCTTCGGTGTGGGCACTTCTCGCCAAGACAGCTTTCCTGTTCGGCCTGCACCTGGCGCCAGATCGAGCTTTCCTGGTCGCGCAAGGACAGCTCTGTCACGTCGCCGGTCTGCGTGGTCGGAAGCCAGGCCAGTATCTTGGCCAACACCTGTACTTCCTGGGCGAGAGAGCGGTTGCGGCGGAAAATGCCCAAACGCCGCAGGCAGATGTAGTTGTTTCTACCCTTGAGCACGGCGGCGCGGAAGCTCAACGGCAAGATGCTCTGCAAGTCCGGAATGTCCTTCTTGTAGAGCTGATCCTGCAGGTTCACGGTGTTTGTGGAAACCACAACGGGACGCCCATTGTTCACCGCAAAGTAGATCGCCGGCAGGAGATAGGCCAGGGACTTGCCAGTGCCGGTGCCGGCTTCAGCCAGGAGTTGCCCCCCCTCGTTGAAGGCTTGAGTAATGGAGCGAAGCATGGACACCTGCTGGCTTCGGTGCTCATAGCCAGGAAAGCGGCGGGCGATGATGCCATCGGGCCCAAGAAACGAGACAAGCTGCTCCTCATCGATACGTTGCCTGCTCTGTGACGGTTGGAGAGGCGGCGAGTCCGACCGCCAATCCAGAACCAGCCCTAATGAGGCATCGTCGAGCGTGCCCTTGGCACGCAATTGCTCGCGCAGCGTGCTCGAGAACGCAGAGCGAGCGCGTTCACGTTCAAGGTCGACGAAGAACGACTTTAGCGCCCACTGGCTGCGGGAGGCGGCACGGTTGATCTCCTGCAGCACGGCAAGATCCATGCGCAGGCCGCGCTCTACAAGTGCGACGTACAGGTCTTTTGTGGCCATTGCATCCGCCATGGCGCGGTGGTGGTTCTGCAGCTTGATGTCCAAGAATTCGGCCAATGCGCTCAGACTGTGCCGAGAAGCGTCAGGTACGAGGATGTTAGCTAGCTCCAGGGTATCGATGTAAGCATTGTCCACCAGGGCGCCGTGTGGCTTGAGGAACGACAGGTCAAAACCAACATTGTGGCCGACGATTGCACAGCCCTTGGCGAATCGATTGATCTCTGATATGCACGCCGACAGATGGGGCGCACCCTGCAACTCGGCTGGTTGAATGCCCGTGAGGACCTGAATCTTGTACGGAAGCGGACGCAGCGGGTTCACCAGGGTGCTCCAGGTGTCCACGGCCTCGCTATCGCGGAACTTGACCGCCGCAATCTCGATCACTGCATCTCGAGCGGCATCCAGACCCGTCGTCTCGATGTCTAGAGCAACTAGGACATTGCCCATCAGGGAGAGACCAGCAGGTCGTCAAAGGCCCGAATCAACCAGGGCATCACGCTACATCTCCTCAAGCTGGTAAAGGATGATCGCCGCGGAGGCCAGGGCGGCGGTCTCCGCACGCAGGATGCGACGTCCCAGGCTGACGGGAACTATCCCGTACTGCACGGCCTGGTCCACTTCTCGCGGGGTGAAGCCGCCCTCAGGACCGATATAGACGCTTAGTGAGAACGGTCGGCGGAGAGTACTGGTCTTGCCCTGAATAGTAACCGGGGTCGCATCAGGTGCAAGCATGGTCGCAATTGACCTGGTGTGTTCTCCTTCGAATGGCATGAGAGCAAGGTCGGCGCGCCGACCGCGCTCACATGCCTGAGCAAACAGCAGGGGTTCCTGAAGTCGAGGCAGCTTTCCCCGTTGAGACTGTTCAGCCGCCTCAAGGATGATGCGCTGCCAGCGCTGCAGCCTAGTCTTGCTGACGTCATCGACACTACCGATCACGCAACGGTTGGCGACCACGGGCACGAACTCGACCACCCCGAGCTCGGTGCCCTTCTGCAGGATCCACTCGAACTTGTCGCCCTTTAGCAGGCTCTGGTATAGGGTCAATTTCGTCCTGGGTTCGCTGCGGCAGAGCGTCTTGCGTTTAATGACACCTTGCGCCTCACTCAAGCCAATGGACGATAGCTCCACGTAATACTCCCACCCCGAATCGTCCAGGACCGCGATCTCGTCTCCAACCTGCAGGCGCAGGACATTCCGGATCTGGTGCACGGTCGGCTCGGGCAGCGTGACAGAGTCTCCACTTATCGCTGTGGCTTGCACGAAGAAGCGGTGCATGTCGTTATCCATCCAATCTAGTGCTGATGAACCGCACGGGCTCGCGCGGTGGGGCGGCGGCCCTTGCGCCGCACAGGCAAATCCAGTCTCCACTCTCGTATGTTGCTTCTACCGCCAGGCCGGCTTCTGAGAGCGACTCTCGAATCCAGCTCTCTTGCGTCTTGAGCAGGCCAGAAAGAATAAATGTCGCATTTTCAGCGAGAAGCGACGAGACCTCATGCGTCGAGTCAGCAATCACCGGGGCCAGGATGTTCATCACAAGCAAGTCAAAGACATCATGGTCGACATTCAGATCGCGGAAGAGAGGGACGACTTCCGGCTCGTCCGAGCCTTGCTGAAAAAGCTGCGATGTGGGCGACAAGGATGCCTGGAAGAACGATACCTGATCCTCTACGCGATTGCGCGCCGCGTTCTCAATGGCTACTTGCAGGGCAACTGGGTCAATATCCAAGGCGAGCACATGCGCCGCACCAAGCTTGGCCGCCAGGATTGCCAGTATCCCAGAACCGGTGCCTACATCGAGTACTGTCGACCGAGGTTTGATGAGCTCTTCCATCGCCGTGATGCACAGACGCGTTGATGGATGTAAGCCAGTACCGAAGGCCATGCCAGGCTCGAGCTCCACCACAACCTCACCTGCGGAGGTGGGCGCATACGGCAGCCATGATGGCTTAACCACAATCCGTTGCCCCAGGTGCTGTACCTGGTAGTCGGCCTTCCATCGCGTAGCCCAATCTGCTTCTGAAAGCTCTCGCACGTCAGGAGGCGAGATCCCGCCAAGTTGCCCAAGATGCCAGATAGCCTCCTCGATCTCGGGAATGCGCGAAGCTTGGTCCGGCGACAGGTAGGTCTTGACGCTGACCATACGGGCTGGCCCCGTACTATCCCACTTCTCTTCGATCACCGTGTCCCTGAACCCTATCTCAGTGAGCAAGCTGCTGAGCGATTCGGCTGCTTCGTGGCTCGCCTCTACGCTGACCTCAATGCATTCCATTTGTACCCTTGTCGCCAGGAGCTAGATGCCGAACGCATCCTTGAGACGATCAATGAAGCCACGTTCTTCCTGTGGCACGGGTTCCTTGCCCAGCGTCTTGCCGAGCTCCATCAGTACCCGCTTCTGCTCACCGGTGAGCTTGGTTGGCGTGGCTACGAAGATAGTGACAATCTGGTCGCCACGTCCATTGCTCTGTAGCCTTGGCACTCCTCGCCCGGACATGCGTAGAGTCTGGCCAGTCTGGGTCCCTGGGGGGATGGAGAGGCCGATCGGACCGTCGACGGTAGGCACGGCGATTTCGTCGCCGAGCGCGGCCTGAGCCACGTTGATGTTGATTGTCAGGTGAATGTCGAAATCGTGGCGCTTGAAATAGCGATGTGGGCTGACCTGCAGAAAGACGTACAGGTGGCCGGCCGGCCCTCCATCTAGGCCTGCATTGCCTTCGCCGGAAAGCCTGATGCGCATGCCGTCATCTACACCTGCCGGCACCGTGACTGTGAGTCGTTTGGAAGCACGTATGCGTTGTTGACCGCCACACTTGTGACAGGGCGAGGAGACAACTCGACCGCTACCCTGGCAGCGGGGGCACGTCGAAACGTTGACGAATGAGCCGAACAGGGAGGAGCGCATACGCCGCACTTGTCCTGTGCCGTTGCACTCAGGGCAGGTAGTCGCACGAGACCCCGGCTCTGCGCCTGTTCCTGTGCATGTGGGGCAGAGTACGAGGTGCTCAACTGTCAGCTCCTTCTCGACGCCGAATATGGCTTCCTCGAAGGTCAAGCGCAGCTCGGCGCGCAGGTCCTCACCCGGTCTGGGCCCCGTTTGCTGAGCGGAACCCGCAAAGCCACCAAAGAAGCTGCTGAAGATATCGTCAAATCCAGAAAAGCCGGAAAAGCCGCGCATGTTGCCATCAACGCCGGCGTGGCCGAACCGGTCGTATACTGAGCGCTTCTCGTCGTCGGCCAAGACTTCGTAGGCTTCATTGATCTCTTTGAACCGCGTCTCAGCGTCAGCATTCTTGTTGACGTCAGGGTGATACTGGCGCGCCAGCCGGCGGTACGCTTTGCGGATTTCCTCTGTGCTCGCCGTACGTTCG
>DIVN01000247.1 GCA_002435875.1 Anaerolineales bacterium UBA6131 | reverse complement strand
AATGCCAGTACCAGAACTACCATCGCAACAGTGGCAGCGATGATCGTGTACAGAATCTTCTTCTGCCTCGCCTCGCGATCCTGTCGTGAGAGTCGCCTGCGGCTAAGCGCTTCCGCCTGCGTGGGTTTGTTCGTCATCAGTTAACCTCAGGGGCGACCGCACTGAACCAATGCAGCCGCAAGCATCAGCTTCTATGGCGCTGTTCCGACGTGAAGGGGAGCATCGCCAGAAAGCGGGCACGTTTGATAGCTACTGCCATCTCTCGCTGGTGCCGCGCGCAAAGGCCAGTCGCGCGCCGGGGCAGGATCTTGCCTCTCTCCGAGATGTTGTTCTGTAGCTGGTTTGCGGCCTTGTAGTCGATATGGGCAGCTTTGTCACCACAATAGGCACAGACTCGACGACGTGCACCCCTGCCCATCGGTCGTCTGCGTCTCTGTCCAGTCGGACCAGAACTACTGTAGCGGGCAGAGCGCGGCGGCCCGCTCGTCTCTCTATCGGTAGCCAAAATAGCCTCCTTGGATTACTTCTCAGGTTCTGGACTCTTGGGAGTCTCGTCCTTGCGGACAACGAGGTAGCGAATGACGTCTTCCATCAACTTGAGTCCTCGTTCCAGACTACGTACGGCAGTAGATGGCAACGACATTGTCATCAGAAAGTAGAAGCCATCGTGGTGTCTCTGAATGGGGTAGGCCAGTCGTCTCCTGCCCCACGCATCGACTTGCTGGATCTCTCCACCCAGGTCCCGAACGCTTTGAGAAACCTTCTCGACCAGAGCATTGAGGGCATCTTCTTCGATCGTCGGGCGGACGATAAAGACCATCTCGTATGGTAGCATGGTGTTCCCTCCTTTCCATGGGATTGCTGCAGGTGACGGCTGTTGAGGAATGCCTCAACCTGGAGCGGAAAGGCCGCTAGATGCAAACCTTTAACCGAATAGTGAGTGTAGCACAGATATTGACAACAGCCAAATGACCGCGGGGATGACTGCGACCCGTCCGAGTTTGCCGGCGCAGGTCACATAACGCCGTGAGCCTGCACGTTCTCAGGCAGTAGCTGACGCAGGTGAGGAAGAAGCTCAAGTAGCCAGGTCGCCAGAGTGGATTCGTGAACCGTTGTATGGATTGCCGTGATGGGAATGCGCACGAAAAGTAACAGTATGCAGATCGACAGGAGCAAGCCCGCGACAAGACCAAGCACCATGCCCGAGACATGGTCTACCCAGGCTAACCCTGAGGCCCTCAGGATGCTCCTGACAATGCCCGCAAGTACAGCAAACGCAATCCATACCCCAACCATGATGATGACAAAGGCTGCCACTTTGGCGATAGCAGGATCGGGCAGCGCCGTTTGTAGCATGGAGGCTAAGGTTAGGTGATGGGTGAGTGCTGCGTAGAGGCCCGCCACGAATCCAATTAAGGCCAGGGCTTGACGTACCAGGCCCGCGCGAGCACTCGAAAAGGTCGCGACTGCCACGATGAGGATCACGAGAAGATCAACCCAGTTCATAGTTGTACCCCGTCACTTTATGCACTGGCAAGCGACTGTAGAGCCAGGCGGAGTCTCTCCTCCAACGGAAGGTCCTCTTGGGGGAGTGAATGCAGGGCAGCAGTGGCCTCCGCAAGGCTGTAGCCCAGACTAATCAGCGCGGAGACGACTTCCGGGTCGCCTTGGCGAGAGGTCAGGTGTGAGGCGATCTCATGCCCAACTCCAAGTTTGTCCTTGAGGCCCAGCAAGACCCTCTCGGCCGTGCGCTTGCCAACGCCGGGAGCCTTGCCTAGCACTGAGGGGTCACCACTAGCAACTGCGTGCTGGAGTTCGTCCACAGTGACCACCGAGACAATGCTCAGTGCCAGCTTGGGGCCAATACCGGAGACCGTCAATAGAAGCTCAAACAGGGCTCTTGCATCGGGACTGAGGAATCCGTAGAGGGAGATATCGTTCTCTCGTACATGCATGTGTGTGTAGAGGCTGGTCTCCCCTCCCACTGCCGGCAAGTGCGCCGCATCGGACCGGGGGAGAGCGATCCTCCAGCCGATACCACCGACTTGCACAACTACCCAATCTTCGCCTCTGCTCAGGACACTCCCCTGAATGTAGGCGATCATGCTCTCTCCTCAGGGATTTGGCTGGCCAGCCGTGCCGCAAGCGGATATGCATGTGCGTGACATATTGCCACCGCCAGGGCGTCAGCTGCATCGTCAGGATGCGGGCTGTAGTCGAGTCCGAGTAAGAGACGAACCATCTCTTGGACTTGTTCCTTGGTTGCCCCGCCATAGCCGGTTGTAGCCTGCTTTACCTGCGTAGGGGTATACTCGCTGATTGGCAGCCTGGCATCTGCAAGGCCCAACAGAACGACGCCTCGTGCATGACCAACTGCCATGGCAGTACGAGCATTTCTGGAGAAGAACAGCTCTTCGACTGCGGCCTGCGTGGGCCCGTAGACACGAATCAGATCGAGCAGCTGCGTATGGAGCTGCTTGAGCCGACAGGACAAGGGCAGCGCAGGTGATGTGGTGATAACGCCATGGACAATGGGGACCAGCGTTTCGCCATCGGTCTCCACAATGCCATAGCCCGTTGTCGCAGTGCCAGGGTCGATCCCCAGAATGCGCAGCGGCTGCCGCATCCCCGCTATCGCCTATTCTTCGAGCTCTGCATATTTCTCTCCAACCTCATCAGTGATTTCCAGATTGGAGTATACGTGCTGAACGTCATCCAGTTCCTCCAGCGCGTCGATGAGCCGCATGTTTTGCATGGTCGTCTTCTCGTCGAGCTGGATAAGGGTTTTGGGCACCCATGAGAGCAAGGCATCATCGAGCTCAACAGAGTTGCCCTCAAGCACGTCACGAATTTTCTGCAGATCTTCGGCTCTGGTATAGATCTCCACAAGTTCTGGGTCGACTTTCACGTCATCTGCCCCTGCGTCGATGGCGGCAAGTGCCAAATCGTCAGCTGAACCATTCTCGGGGATTACACTAATGTAACCCTTGCGATCGAAGAGCCATTGGACCGAGCCAGACTCGCCCAGGCTTCCTCCATGGCGCGAGAACAAGCGGCGAACTTCAGACACAGCGCGATTGCGGTTGTCAGTCACGACTTCGACAATCATCGCCGTACCCTGGGGCCCATAGCCTTCGTAAGTGATCTCCTCGATGGTCTCGCCTTTGAGCTGCCCGGTACCGCGCTGGATGGCGCGTTCGATGTTATCCTTTGGCATGCTACTCTGCCTGGCTTTGTCAACGGCCAGGCGCAGGCGAAAGTTCGAAGTGGCATCAGCGCCGCCGTCGCGGGCGGCAATCTGAATCTCGCGCGCCAACTTGGTGAACACCTGACCGCGTTTGGCGTCCGCTGCTCCCTTGGAACGTTTGATAGTAGCCCAATGTGAATGTCCTGACATGCTGTCAATCCCTCCTTGCTCGAGTCCTTCTGACCCAAGCGGCACAGTGCAAGATTATACTCCATTCCGTGACCAGACCAGCAATGAAAAGAGCAGCCTTACTGCTCTGGCTGCTACTCTTCATCACGACGGTCGGGATGCCCGGTGCGCAAGACAAATCAATAGCAGCAGCCACCTGACCAGCCATCTCCTGACGGAGATGCTGCTGCTATAGCGGATGCGATGAGGACTGGACAGACTGCGCAAATGGCTATTCGGATAGCTCATAGCTCTCCTCGGCGCCCAATACCTCACGTGGGTGCCCCGCTTCTGCCGGAGGGCCGAGTAGCCCTCGTTCCTCCATGATGTCGACCAGGCGCGCCGCGCGTGGGTAACCTATGCGAAGGCGACGCTGAAGGAAAGAGATTGAAATACTGTCTCTCCCCTGCGCCAATTCGATGGCGCGATCCAGCAAATCATCCTCGCTGTCTTGGGTGTCGATACCGTGCCAGGGCGTCGCTGATTCTGGAACAGCCGTGAAACGCTCTGTTCTGTCGCTCCAGTACTGAACCAAACGTTGCAGTTCTTGGTCGGACACAAAGCAGCCCTGCATGCGGATCAGCTTGCTCGACTCTGGCGACATGTACAGCATGTCGCCGCGGCCAAGCAGCTTCTCGGCACCGGCCGCGTCCAGAATGACCCGCGAGTCGACCTGAGTAGTGACCGCAAAGCTAATACGGGCCGGAAAGTTGGCTTTGATGAGCCCTGTCACTACATCTACAGAGGGACGTTGTGTAGCGATAACGAGATGGATCCCCGTTGCCCGGGCAAGCTGCGCGATGCGACAAATGGACCTCTCGATCTCGTCCGGCGCTGCCATCATCAGATCTGCCAGTTCGTCGATCACTACGACGATATGGGGCAGAGCTGACTGTGCACGTGAGGTTGCCATGTCGTTGTATGCCTGAATGTTGCGAACGCCTGCCTGCGAGAACGTCTGGTAGCGCTCGTCCATCTGAGCAGTCACCCATTTCAGGCTGCGTACGGATTCTTGTGCGCTGACAATCACCGGAGCAAAGAGATGAGGAATCCCGTTGAATGGCGTCAGCTCGACCATCTTGGGGTCAACCATCAACAATCGGAGCGTTTCAGGCGTATTGTTGAGCAGCAGACAAGCCACGATAGAGTTAATGCACACCGACTTGCCGGAGCCTGTCGCACCTGCGATTAGCAGGTGCGGCATTGCTGCGAGATCGGCGGCTATGGGCTGTCCCGAGACATCTCGCCCGAGTGCAATGCGCAAAGGCGAATTGATGCTTCGGAACACCTTGGATTCTAGCAAGCTGCGCAGGTCGACCATGGAGGGCCGTTCATTCGGTACCTCAATGCCGACGACCGAGCGTCCGGGCACTGGGGCCTCAATGCGAATCGGCGAGGCGGCGAGTGCCAGTGCTAAGTCGTCCTGCAGGGCCATAATCTTGCTTACCCGGATTTTTCTGCGTCCTGAGGTGCCATCGGCTCGCCTGTACTCGACAAAGCCTGGCTCAACACCAAACTGCGTAACCGTTGGCCCTTGGTTGATCTCCACCACCTCGGCTGGAACCCCAAAACTCAATAGGGTCTCCTCAATAACCTGCTTCCTGAAGCGGACGTCCGCGCTGCCGCCGGAATCGCTACTGCCACCATTGAGCAGATCCAATGGGGGAAGCCGTCGCTGAGCACGTCTGGGGCGGCTCTTGGGTGTGACCGTCGCACTGAGGCTGGTTGATTCGCTCACACGTGCCTCAGAGGCACGGCGGACAACCACCGATGCGTCGCGCGCGGGTGCGTATACGCTCGCAGGGGGGGGTGCCGCAGACATCTTCGGTCGCCACCGCGTGAGAATGTCCACGGCCCGCCTGCGTGCATCTCGCCATTCTGTAGGCCAGGACAAGGCAACCCCAACGCCTGTCAGCACCAGTAGAATCGCGAGAGTCAGAGGCTTGTTGAGAGTACTTACCAAGAGATAGCTTAAGGCCCAGCCGATATGCCCGCCACCACGGCCCGCTTGTGCCAACTCCAGCGCACCCGAACCCGAATCCAGTAGGTGGGAGGCCCCCAAGGCTGACAACAAGGCTAGCTCCAAACCGAAGAGCTGGCGCGGAGCTACGCGGATGTGCTGCTGGAGATTCGGCCAGAGCAAGAAGATTCCCCCGCCCAACATGCCCAATGCAGCAGGGTAGATGCCCCAACCGAAGATGCGGCGCAGGAACAGGACCCATTGCGAGCTCAGCCTGCCACGAGTCACAGATAGCGCCGCAAGGATAGTCACTATCCCTATGGTGAAGAGCAGGAGACCGGCGATCTCCCGCTGGAGTCTGTGGTCTAGCTTGATGAGCGCAATAGGCTCGCGCTGTTTTTTCTGGCCTTTCTTGGATGGCATGTCGCTTCGTTCCAGTGCACAGTCGACAAGCTTACAGTGTAGTCTACCGGGTCGAAGTGGAGGACGATGTCGGTGCACCGTTTCTTGCTGCATTGAACCTTTGACAACGATTATAGGCCAGTATGACGACGCTTGTCAAAGGCTTAACGAAATGGCGCCAATGCTCAACATATTCGGGGCAACTGCTCGCCGGCAAGCACTTGTAAGAGGCGGCGAGCACCGAGAGTTGTATGCAGCACAACTCGCGCGTGATCCGAGGAGGTGACTCTGCCGATCAATGCAGCGTTGCGGCCAAGAGGGTGCGCATGCATGGACGCCAGCATGCTGGCCTCTAGCTCCGGCGGCACGATGGCCACGAGTATGCCTTCGTTCGCCACATAGAGTGGGTCAAGACCCAACATCTCGCATGCCGCGCTGACACCGGCAGGTATAGCAATCGAGCTTTCCTCGATCTCCATTTGAATCTTGCTTTGTGTGGCCAGTTCGCAGAGTGTGGTGGCCAGCCCTCCGCGCGTGGGGTCGCGTAAACAATGAATGTGAGTGTCGACGGCGAGCATCGTGCACACGAGCCCGTTCAGTGGAGCGCAGTCGCTCTGCAGCGGCCAGGTGAAGCCCAGTCCCTCGCGCTCGCACATGATGGCCATGCCGTGAAGGCCTATCGGGCCACTCAACAGAATCCCATCTCCTGGTTGCGCATTGCCGGCACTGATGTGTACATCAGGAGCCACCGTGCCGATCCCTGCGGTGTTGATAAAAAGCTGGTCCGCGCTGCCGTGATCGACCACCTTGGTGTCTCCGGCAATCACCTGAACTCCGGCCTCCTCCGCCGTCTTCGCCATTGAACAGACGATGCGCTCAAGCGCGTCAACAGGTAGGCCTTCCTCCAATATGAATCCTGCGGTCAGATAGAGCGCCTGCGCTCCGACCATGGCCAAGTCATTCACTGTCCCACAGACGGCCAGTTTGCCAATGTCGCCGCCCGGAAAGAAGAGAGGCTGCACGACATAACTGTCCGTGGTGAGGGCGAATCGGCCGCACGCATGTGGTGCCTGCCAGACGGCGGCGTCCTCCTGCGCGTCGAGCCACGGGTTGGCGAGGTGCTTGCTGAAGACCTCGCGCACGAGCTGGTGCGTCAGACCACCACCGCTGCCATGTGCGAGCAGAATCTTACCTTCAGTCACCTGACGCCTCTCCATATTGCGCATAGGCCGCACATGCGCCCTCTCCGGAGACCATGCAAGGACCTATGGGAGTGGCTGGGGTGCAAGCGCGGGCGAAGAGTGGGCACTCAAGAGGTGTGATTATGCCGCGCAGTATCTCCCCACAACGACAACCCTGCGGTTCTCGGGCAGGAGGCACAGTGATGGGGAAACGCTGCGCAGCGTCAAAGGAAGCGTACTCGCTGCGTAGGGCAAGCCCGCTATTGGGCAACATGCCGAACCCTCGCCACTCGGCCGGCGCTACCCGGAATACGTTCTCCATCATCTGCTGTGCCACGTGATTTCCTGCAGCGGACACACTCCGACCATAGGCATTGCGCACAGAGGGTGCCCCTAGTTCGACCATGTCCACCAAAGCATAGATCGCATGCAATATGTCCAGGGGCTCGAAGCCGGCGACTGCACAGGCAATGCCAAACTCATCTGGTAGGAACTTCCAAGCATCTGTCCCAATGATGGTGGTCACGTGGCCAGGTCCGATGATCCCCGTAAGCAGTACTTCCCCTGCCGACAAGATGGCTCTAGTTGCCGGCGGCGTGAGCTTGTGCAGGGAGAGTATGAAAAAGTTGTTCAGCCGCTCAGTTTGCGCCTGCAACACAGCGGCAGCCACGGTCGGAGCGGTGGTCTCAAAACCAACGGCCAGGAACACGGTCGGGCGGTCCGGATACGAGCGAGCGATGGCCAAGGCATCCAATGTGGAGTATACCATGCGCACATCCGCTCCCAGTGCCCTGGCATCCTGCAGGCTGCCATGGCTTCCTGGCACGCGCATCATGTCCCCAAAGGTGGTCAGGATCACGCCAGACTGGCAGGCCATGGTTATTGCCAGGTCGAGATCGCTGCTAGCTGTCACGCAGACCGGACAGCCAGGCCCTGACAGCAGCGATATCGTACTCGGCAAGAGCTGCCGCAAGCCGAACTTGAGAATGGCGTGGGTGTGCCCGCCACAGAATTCCATGAACTGTGCTGCCTCGGTGGAGCGCTGCCAGATGGCTTCCAGGAGCCTTTGTACCTTGGCCGGTTCGCGAAACTCGTCAACGAATCTCATTTGCCGAGAAGGCCTCCAGTTCGTCGAGAAGCTTTAGCGTCTGTTGGGCTTCTTCTTGGTCCAGGACGCTGATCGCAAACCCGGTATGAACAACGACATAGTCGCCCACGCGAACATCGGGGGTGAGCACCACGCTGACACAACGCCGGACCCCATCGAAATCCACTTCCGCTTCGTGGCCATTGATCGACAAAACCTTTGCCGGCACCGCCAAACACATCTATTCACCACCCCTATAGCGGACATGGGCAATGATTGCCTGTCCCAGGGATAGGCCACCATCATTGCATGGAACCTGATGATGTAACAGGACCCGGAAATTGCGAGCCTCCAGCGCCTGGGTCGTCAAACGCAACAGCAACCGATTCTGAAAACAGCCCCCGGACAGGGCAACGGTCTCAATCTGTCTTTCCTGACGGATGAGCATGCACATCTGCACAATCATCTTAGCCACCGTGTGGTGGAATGTCGCGCTGATATCGGTATGGTTGCCGCCGTTTTGTACATCCCGGCTTACGGCCTCCAGAAGCGGATGGAGGCGAATCACGTTCTGCCCGGCGCTGGGTTCAATCAAGAAAGGGTAAACGCGTTTGCTCGCTTGCGCCTCTGCCGCTACCATCTCCAATTCTATGGCGGCCTGCGCTTCGTAGCTAGTTTCCAGACAGACGTTGAGCAAAGCAGATATCGCATCAAACAACCGCCCACACGAGGACGTCAGAGGTGTGTGGACCCTTCGTCTCACCATCTGGTGTACGAGCTCGCGTTCTTGAGGCGATACAGAACTCAGGAACGGTAAAGGTGGAGTGTGGCCGAGCAAGTGGTATAGATAGGCCAACGCAATCCGATATGGCTTGCGGGTGGCAGTGTCGCCTCCTGGCAGAGGCAAGTACTCCAGGTGGCCCATCCGCTCGTAGGAGCGGTAATCTCCAACCAGAAACTCCCCGCCCCAGATCTGACCGTCATCTCCCAGGCCGGTGCCGTCCATGGCTACCCCAATAACGGGGCCGGCGGTGAGTGGCCAGTCATTGTCTGCGAGGCAACTGGCGACGTGCGCATGATGGTGCTGGATGGGGAAGAGCGGTAGGGATTCGTTCTCGGCGCGCTCCCTTCCATATCGTGTGGCGAGATAGTCGGGGTGCAGGTCGCAGGCCAGGGCGACTGGCTTGACCCGAAACAGCCGCTCGTAGAGCTTTACGGTTGCCTCAAAATGCTCCAACGTTTCCACGTTCTCCATGTCGCCAATGTGCTGGCTGACGAAGGCGTAGCGATCCTGGGTCAGGCAAAAGGTGTTCTTCAGCTCGGCCCCACAGGCGAGGATGGGTTTCAATGGAAAGGACAACCGTGCCGGCTGCGGAGCATATCCGCGTGCACGCCGTATGGACTGTGGATGACTGGCCAGGGGAATGAACCACACGCTATCATCGTACCGGCTGTAGATATCCCGATCGTGTAACAGAAAGGCGTCAGCCAGTGAGCCCAAACGGTGCAGGGCTTCATGGTTCTCCATGGCGATGGGTTCTTCGGACAGATTGCCACTCGTCATCACCAGCGGACGCCCCACTTCTTGCAGGAGCAGGTGATGCAAAGGCGTGTACGGCAGCATGACGCCAAGGTAGCGGTTATTCGGGGCGACATCGCGCACCACGCTGGAGCGGTCGCGCCAAAGCGACAACACAATAGGGTGGGCCGGAGAAGTGAGCAAAGCAGCCTCTTCAGGACTCACCCAGCAGTGCTCCCCAACCTCCTCGAGCGTTCGCATCATCAGGGCAAAGGGCTTGTGAGGTCGATGCTTGCGGGCCCGCAGTTCTCTTACCGCAGCCTGGTTGGTAGCGTCGCAGGCCAGGTGGAATCCGCCCAGACCTTTGAGCGCCAGGATTCTGCCCCCTTGGAGAACAGTCGCCGCGTCATGTAACGCTTGTGCGTCGCCTTTCTTGGCAGCGGAGGTAGCTGTGTGATTGGGTTTAACAGATGACCCGGGAGTCTCATCGCCCATGGCGATGAAGGAAAGGTGTGGGCCGCATACCGGGCAGGCGTTCGGCTGAGCGTGAAAACGGCGATCCGTTGGATCCTTATACTCGGCCAGGCAGCTTGGGCACATGACGAACTTGTTCATGGTAGTCATAGAGCGATCGTAGGGGATATCCTGAATGATGGTGAACCGCGGGCCGCAGTTGGTGCAGTTTATGAAGGGATAGCCATAGCGGCGGTCATCGGGGTCGAACAACTCGCGTTGGCAGTCGGGACAGGTGGCAATATCTGGGGATACTAGCTGGTAAGCGTTGGCCTCCGGCAAGCTTTCCAAGATGGCGAACTCGCTGTTGCCATATGGCGCAATATCCTGCACGCTCATGCTTTCGATGCGGGCTAGTGGTGGCGCTTGGGAAACCAACTTGGCAAGAAAGGCATCTACTTGCTCTGCGCCGCCCTGCACCTCGATTTGCACGCAGCCTGAGGTGTTACGCACCCAACCGGCTAACGCGTGCGCCACAGCCAAGTTGTACACAAAGGGCCGAAAGCCGACACCCTGCACAACGCCAGTCAGCTCGATGTGCTTGCCTACTGGAGTAGAAGAGGCGCGCACGCGGGGAGCAGAGACTAGTCTTGGCATTTCCCTGTCTGCTGCACCAACCAGTCAGCCCAGGGAGCTATGCCGACGCCAGTCTCGCAAGAAACCTCAAAGATGTGGACATCAGGATTCATGCCCGTCACCAGTGTGCGGAACGCGGCGAGATCAAAATGGACGTAGGGCAGCAGATCAATCTTGTTGATGACCACCGCGTCCACGGCCAGGAAGATGCCCGGGTACTTGTAGGGTTTGTCATCACCCTCCGGTACGCTGGCGATCATGATATTGAGATGCTCACCCAGGTGGAAATCCACCGGGCAGATCAGGTTGCCAACGTTCTCCACAATGATCAAATCCAGGTCTGGCAGGTGCAGTTGGTGCAACGCACGCCGCAGCATGGGTGCGTCAAGGTGACACTGGCCCCCCGTGTTGATCTGCACAACCGGGATGTTCTCTTGAGCGATTCGGTCTGCATCTACCGTGGAAGCGATGTCGCCCTCGATCACCGCCATGCGCAACTTGGTACGCAGCGACTCGATCGTGCGTAGGAGCAGGCTGGTTTTGCCCGCACCTGGCGAAGCCATGAGATTGACCATGCAGATGCCGGTCCGATCCAAGGTCTCTCGGTTCTGCAGGGCTATCTCGTCATTGGCGCTCAGGATGTCCTGTACGATTGGTACCTGCATCTGCTTGCTCTTCTGGGTCATGGCAGCTCTACTCCACTTCGATGCTCTCAATGCAGAACTCACGGCCCTGCAACACGGTGCCACCAACAGCGGAACACCTGGGACACTTCCAGTCAAGGGGACGCAGCGCAAACTCTTCGCCACACTCGCGGCAGCGCAGTCGGGCAGGAACACGGCGGATCACCAGTCTGGCACCCTGTGCTGGAGTACCCGGGCTCAGCATGTCAAAGTAGAACTGGATGGACTCGTCAACAAACCCAGTCAACTCGCCGACTACCAGATTAATGGCAGTGAGACGGATGGCTTGAGCCTGCTCAGCATGAGACAAGGCGATCTTGAGTATGTTCTGGGTGATGGCAAGCTCATGCATGTTGTGCATCCCCGTAACAGCCAGAGGCTAAGGGTGATGGTTCAGTGAATGTACGGAGCAGTGTGTCGCGCATGGTATAGAAGATTATAGGATGAGATGCCCTGTTGAGCAAGGGCTTACGCCCGTGCGCGCTCTGCAGAAAGGCAGCGAGGCAATGACTCACCCGGTCGAGGCGTGATCAGCCCCCGGGAGGGCGAGATCGAGAACCGCATCTACCGCTGCCTCGATCATCGCGGATGTAGGCTGGGAGAGCTCCTGGCCGAAGCCAAACTCGTGACCGCGCACAGAGACGACGAACGCTGTGAGATCTTTGTTGTAGAGCAGCCGCGCCAGGCTCAAGAGTGCTGCCGGGGTGAGATGATGTGCCTGCATTGACCGTGAGGCTGTTCCAAACACTGGAAAGCACCACAGGTCTGGCGCGTCACCCTTAGTGTGGGCATCAACAAAGATCGCGCGCTCATAGTCTAGAAGCACAGTTGCCAGTTCTGGGATAATCTGCGTCACTACGATAGAGTCCAGGGGCATGCCTAGCTCTTCGAGGCCGGAATTGCCCTCGGCGATGGGAGGCTGCTCTAGTCGTTGCCTTAGGCGCTGCACCACATGATGGCCAACAGCATCGTCGCCGCGGTCTTGCAGGCCGTAACCGACAACCAGTGTTCGGTACACTTCCTCTCCCTGGCAAGCTTGATGAGATCTTTCCACTGACAGTGCTATCGTACACGAACTGAGGTTCACGACCAATACGCCAGTGCGCCCATGGAGGTGAGCAAGGAGGGGCGGTCTTGGAGGCGAGTTTATGCATAGGGTTAGGTCTTGCCATTCGGCTTGTCTGGGCAGCATGACATGGCGCGCTCGCCAGGCCTGCGATTCTTCTTGATTGCCCGGCGAGTAATACTTGCCGTATACTGATAGCCCGTGTGGAAAACGCGGTCTGATGGAGGAGTGAGACGATGGGCCTCAACGTAATTGAGGAAGTTGTGTTGGTGATAATTGAGCATTTGGTGCCGCTGGTCGAGGCATGTGGTGCATTTGTGATCGTCCTGGGAGTGGTCCACGCCATCATTTACCAGTTGAGGCGACACTTTGCTCTTGATCCAGACAGCGTGGCTGGAGCACGGCTGCAGCTGGTGGAGAGTCTAGTTATGGGGCTGGAGTTCCAGGTTGCAGCTGACGTGCTCAAGACGGCCATTTCTCCCACATGGGATGACCTCCTTCACCTAGCAGCGCTGATTATTCTGCGTACCGTGTTGAATTACCTGCTGGAGCGAGAGGCCAGATCCCTGTGTGAGTGAACAGCCCGGCTCGGCTGGGAAAGGCAGGTGCCTGGCCCTCCTCAGGATCAAGAGTCAGTGCAGTTTGACCTTTGGCCTTTTCCCTCGCGCGGATTCCTTAGAGATCTTGAGCAGGCGCCGTGCCTCTGCCAGGTCCTGCGTCGTATTGATGTTGAAGAACGAAATATGCTCGGGATCAAAAGCGTTGATTTCGGCTTCGTGTACGTAACGAACCCTCACATCGGTCAGGAAGCCGACGACTCGCCTTCCGTGCTGTTCGAGCAGGTCCGCAATGGGTTGGGCGCATGCCTTGCTGTAGATGGCATGCAAGGGCTCGACGTTGCAGCCGATCCGCGGGATCACAACATCAAAACCTGGTGAAAGCAGGATCATGTAACGCAATAGTGCAGGGTTGAGGAACGGCATGTCGCAGGCCACGAAGATACCCCGCTCATAGCGCATGGAGCGCAAACCGCTGTGAATGCCCCCGAGTGGGCCGGCCTGGGGCCACAAGTCTGGAACAACACGTACTGACAGATCCTGGAACTTGTCGCGGTCATTCGCTGCCAGCAGTACATCATCACTCAAGCCCTGTAACGTGCTGATTACTCGCTTGAGCAGCCGTTCGTTGCCCAACCTGATCAGCGACTTGTCCTGGCCCAGGCGCTCGCTCTTGCCGCCAGCCACCACAACCGCGCTTACGGTCGGCATGCTGCCGTAGCTATTGCCCTCGCTTGCGGGGGATCGATACGGTGTAGTTTTATGTCTGATCGGATGGCTGGGCAGGGAGTCCCCTGATCCGTTCTGGATGAGCATATACGGTGAACCTATCGCCTCTCGCAAAGCCAATCAGGGTGACACCGGAACGCTCAGCGAGGAGGATTCCGGAATCTGTTGAGGCCGCTTTGGATACCACGAGCGGGATTCCCGCATTTGCGATCTTGCTGATCATGCCTGCTGGTTGCCTGCCGGTACAGCCCAGCATACATTCCGAAAGCTCAATGCCATGTAGGACCGCGTAGCCTACGACCTTGTCTACTGTGTTGTGGCGGCCGATATCGCTGGCGCGAGCTACAACTTCTCCATTCCGGAGCAGGACTGAACAGTGTACGCCGCCAGTATCCTTCCACTCCTGCGACTCGATCTGCGCAATGGCCCGGAATACATCCTGTGCGTCGAATGCGCAAGATGATTGTACTGTGGCAGGCATTCCCCGAACACCGATGCAGCCGGAAGATCGGAGTTCAAACTCGGTCGCACCCTGGCTCTCGGCGCTAACCCGAATGTCATTCGTGGAAACACGCACTTCGCGGACCTGTCGCGCAAGTCCCTCACACACTATGTAGCCTGCGCCAAGCTCTTTGAGCTGCCCAGGGCTTGCTACGAGTTGCACAAGCAGCTGGCCATTGAGGTAGAGGCGATACGTATCCTCGAGACACACCGGATCCAAGATCGTACTTACGTGTTGTCCCCTGACCTGAATCGCCGGTTGCTTGCTATAGATGGCCATCGCCTATCCTCGATTCTCCGGAAGCTGAGCTATGGGGCTCAATCAAGCAGAAGCAGACGTGTGGAGAGCCTCCACACGTCTGCTGAGCTCAGAACCGACCAAGGGCTGCTTCGGCACAATCCCGTGCGCAAGTGCGTGCCAATTAGGCAGATTTCTTTCCTGTGCCGAGCTTTGCTGCGAGATCCATCAGACCGCGCACAGCCATGCCCGAGCCAAAAGCAATTGTACCAAGCTTGCCGCCGGTCCC
>DIVN01000014.1 GCA_002435875.1 Anaerolineales bacterium UBA6131 | reverse complement strand
CAGGTCAAACCGTATCAGAGATGCAAACTGCTGCCGGTAGCCTACGCGGAAAGTCTCCAAACCGCAGTAGTTCTCGTTTGGCGCGTATCGGTAGATGTAAGTGTCTTCACATCCCGCATAGCGGTTTCTGCCTTGCTGTAGGACGATGGTCGTCTCGACCAGGGGGCGCGTCGGCGTCGTGGTCACGCTTGGCGTTCCGGGTGTCTCCTGGACAGATGTCGCACTACCGGTGGGTGTGGGAGTTGCAGTGAGGAGCCCAGGTTGCGTCACCGTCGCTGTAGCCGTATGGATGGGTGTGGCGCTGCCCGTCGGTGTAGGCGCAACAGGCCCAGTTGGCGAGGGCGTCGCGGTGAGCGAGGAGACGGGCCGCGCATACACCAGCTCCAGTTTGGGACGGTAGATTGGGTTGCCGCTGTTGGCGCTGCCAAAGTAGTACGAGCCCGGTGCGAAAACCGACAGCGCGCGCAACAAGACGCCATGGTTCTGCACACTGCCCTCATGCCACTGCTTTGCAAGGGCCGTCAGGTCCAGCGTGTACCACTTCTCGATGCCATTGGTGCCGAAGGTGCCGACCGCTTCCTCGCTGCGGTCGGTGGTCAGATCGTTGCAGCCGGGGATCGCCCATAGATTCCCATTCTCCGCCTGCATCCAGGTCGCCTGGCTGGCATTCGTCGATCGCTTGATTTGATAGGCACCCACTCCCAAGTTTCCACCGTTCCACGCAGCTGCGTACAGGTGCAAGGTGGCCTGAACGACGGTGGCATCGCTTGGGATCGGAGACAGGTCGAAACGGACAATAGAGGCAAGCTGCTGGCGCTGACCTACCCGCAGGTGTTGAGACGATGCCAAGCTGCTGTTGTTGGGATCAAACTGGTAGATGTAGGTATCTTCGAAACCGGTGTATCCACCGACCCCTTGCTGCAGGATCTGCGTCTCAAGGATCGTAGGCACGGTCGCTGTGGGGGTCGCTGTGGGCGTCTCGGTGAAGGTGGGTGTGGCGGTCGGCGTCAGCGTATCCGTGGGTGTCTCCGTGATGGTAGGAGTAAGGGTATCGGTAGGCGTGTGCGTCGGCGTGCCGATCTCCGTTGGTGTCGCCGTGGGCAGATCAAAGCTGATGATTAGGCGCGGGCGCAGGGCTGCGTTGCCGTTCTCGGCGCTGGCAAACTGGAACGAATGCGTGGAGAGCGGGTCCGTGGCACGCAACAAGACACCGTTGTTCGCCATGCTTCCATCGAGCCATCGTCGGACCAGTGCTGTCAAGTCGAATTCGTACCATGTGTCAGGAAGCGTCAATACTATGCTCGACTCGGCGAGGCCCTGTCGGTCAGTTGGTACGTGATTGCAGCCGGCAACTCCCCAAGAGCTGCCGGTTTGTGCTTGGTTCCAGGTCGCTTGCGCGAGATTGACATCGCGATTAATCGCAAAGGCGTCCATCCCCACGCTTGCGCCGCTCCAACCCCTGGCGTAGAGCTGCAACGTGGCTTGGGCGACGATGGCATCAGGTGGAAGCGAGCTCACGTCAAAACGCAGCAACGAGGCGTACTGCTGGCGATAGCCCGCCCGGATCTGTTCCTGTCCAGAATAGTTCTGATTGGGTTGGTACTGCTCGATGTACGTGTCCGTACAACCCTGGTATCCTTCCAGACCTTGCTGGAGGGTGATCGTCGTCTGGGTCTGGGCGGCCGAACCGAGCGATAGCACAGCTCCGAGCGCTAGGAAAACGACGAGTAGCAGGGCTGCTGCGCCTGTGCGTGACTGTTGCTTGCGTGGTAGCATTTTCGTACCTTCCTTAAGTGCACCGACAGTGCATGAGGCTTGCTTGCATATCTATATGACGGGTGGCTTGCCTGGGGCTGACGGCGGCCATACCTGGGAGCGTGAGCTCCTCAACTCCTGCGTTGCAACAGGTCTCCTGCAGATCCACATCGCAGATACGCGCAGGCCAGACCACACGCGAGCATGCGCCAACAGCCTGCTTGCCCCACTGCTGATGACGCAATTAGCGACCTGTGAGTCACGCTGTCAGCGACGCTCTTGCCGACCGACAGTGTGATCGAGCATCCTCTGCCAGATGTAAGCATTTGCCGGATACCGCTCAATTCCGGGTCCGATAGGCGATGTCGCGCACGGCGTAACCTTCCATGGTGATCAGACGATACTGCCCATAGCCTACTTCTTCTCCTACCAGCAGGTACGTGTCCGATTCCTCATCGAGCGTGTAGGACTGTTCGTGGGCGTGGCCAGAAACATAGATTGGCACGCGATAGGCTTTGAAGCGCTCGCGCAGTCTGCTCTGATCATCGGCGCTGTACCAATCCATCGGATAATGTCCAAAGACGATACATGGTTTCTGGAAAGTCAATGCCCGGTCCAGCGCTGCAAAGTCAATCGCTTCCGCATTGATGCCGATAAGGCGATAATTGCCAATGTCCTGCCACCACTCCAGCGGACCGATGTACTGGCTGAAGATGGCTGGCGTATCATGGTTGCCGGCTACTGCGTGCCATGGAATCGCCACGTTACCGACCAAGAGATCACGGTAGCGCAGAGTGTCCTCAAGCGTGCCGTTGTCAGCACAGTCCCCAGTGTCGATCAGTACTTGTGCCTGAGAGTTGATGTCAAGGACAACCTGCACAAAACCCTCAGGTATGCCTGGGCTGGCGCGAATATGTGAATCCGTGATGTGTCCAATCACCAGTGTGGGGATGCCCGAGGGCGTCGGTGCCGGACCGAGGCGATAGGTGATGGTGAGCCTTGGACGATACTCAGGGAACATGCTCTGACAGCTGGCAAAGCTGATCACACCTGGCGCGGAGAAGGACGCCTGACGCAACAGCACCCCATTGTTGGCAATGCTACCACTGGCCCAATCCTGCACGAGGGACGTTACGTCAAATCCATACCAGTCGGGGATGCCCCTGGTGGTCACATAATGCTCCGGTGTGCCGCTGCAGTCCTGTGCTGGGTCGCTGCATCCTGGCTGAGCCCATGGATCCCCAAATCGCGCCTGGTTCCACGTTGCCTGATGGACTGTCGTTGTATGCAGAATGCGGTGGGCGCCGAGTGTAATATTGGATCCAGTCCAGCCTTCGGCATACAGATCCAGAACTGCGCGAGTAACGGCGGCCCCCTGGGGCAGTGGCGTCAGGTCGTAGCGCAGGACCGAGGCGTAGCGCTGCACGTCACCCACTCGCAGCTGCGAGTGCAACCAGTAGTCGTCAGCATTGTCTGGGTCATAGCGGTGAATGAACGTGTCTTCAGCGCCCCAATAGCCATCTCTGCTCTGCTGTAGGACCAGGGTCAATTCGTTGGTTCCGGGCACAGCCGTCCTGACTGGTGTAGCCGAGGCCCCTGGTGCCACCAGTGAATAGGATACCTTTAGCCTGGGGCGCAGGCTGGGGTTGATGTTGTTGGCGCTGGCAAAGTGGAAGGAGTAGGTTGAGCGGTCAGCCAGGTCTCGCAGCAACACACCTCGGTTGGCCAGGGCCCCGCCGAGCCATTCTCGCACCAGGTTGGTAAGATCAAAGCTGTACCACCTGGCGGTCCCCTGCGTCTCGAGCGAGCTTTCAGGCCAGGAGCGGCGATCCGATACCGGATCAGCGCAGCCGGGGGTGGCCCAGGGGTCTCCCGTGGCCGCTTGATTCCAGGTAGCCTGACAGAAGCTCGCTGCATGGGTGAGCGCGTAGGCACCGATGGTCATATCGCGCCCGCTCCAGCCCGTGGCGTAGAGCTCGAGGCTGGCTTGTTGCACAAAGATGTTGGTGGGTACGGATGACAGGCCGAAGTAGACAAGGCTGGCGTACTGAGGGCCGTACCCAACCCGGATCTGATCAGCCGAGCAGTAGTTCCGGGCCGGCTCGTACAGGTAGATGTGGGTGTCTTCAGCCTGCGAGTAGCCGTCCACTCCCTGTTGAAGGATGATTGTGCCCGTATCGGTGGCCGTCGGCGCAGGGGCCAGAAGCGTTGCAGTCGCGGAGCGTGCTAGAGTAGGCGTCACCGTCGGGGTCCGCGTGCGGGTTGCCGTGGAAGAGAGGCCCGTCGCGCTGGGCGTTCTGGTCGGCTGGGGGGTCAATCCTCCTGAGCGGTAGGTGATGATCAGTTTGGGCCGGCGGCTAAGATTAGAGCCGTTGGCAGCGGCGAAGGTGAAGAAGCCGTTGCCGGACTCGGCACGCAGGAGAATGCCGTAGTTCGGCAGTGCCCCATCTACCCAACCTTGCACCGTCTGCGTCACATCAAAGCGATAGGTCCTTCCTGTGTCAGAGACTGTGACGACGCTGTCCGGCACGGCAACGCGGTCGCTGCCGACAAGGGTACAACCGGCGCTACCCCAGGGGCTGCCCAGCCCTGTCTCAAACCAACTGGCCCGGTCGGGGTTATTGTCCCTGAGCATAGCGTAGGCACCTAGGCTGACGCTGGCATCTGCCCGGTTCCAGCCAGCAGAGTAGAGCTCGAGTTCAGCTCTGCTAACCAGAGAGTCTGCCGGTATGGGCGGCAAGGCAAAACGTATGAGGCCACTGACGTGTCCGCGGCTCACGGGCTTGGAAAAGCCCGCACGGAAAGTAGTGATCCACCAGTCATCCCAGTAGTCTGGCTGGACTTCGTTCAGGTGGTTGTCTTGACACCCAGTGTAGCCGTCTGTTCCCTCTTGCAGCTCGATCGTGATCTCGGTCCCGGGTGGCAGTGTCCGCGTGGGGGTAGGTGTGCGGACGGCTGTGGTTATAGAGGGCGTTGCCGTCATGGCGGTAGCACCAGGTGTCACGATGGGTCCAGGCCCTCCGAGCGTGATCACCAGCCTGGGGCGCAGGTTGGCCTCAGCTGCCTCTGAGCTGGCAAAGTAGAAGGCTGCACCCGCGGTCGGGGACGCGCCACGAAGCATGATCCCATTGTTGGCGTAGGTTCCTGCGAGCCAGCTTTGCACCAACGTGGTAATGTCAAAGGCATACCACCGCGCCATGCCGCTGGTCGTGATCGTGCTCTCGGGCATGCTACGCCGATCCGCGTAGCCATCATTGCCACGTGGCACTTGCCAGGGCACTCCAGCCCGTGCCTGGGTCCAGGTGCTCTCGCACAACTGTACGGGTCTGCCTACTGCGAAGGCATCGATCGTCATATTGGTGCCGCCCCAGCCTGCTGCGTAGACCTCAAGCACTGCATGCGAGACGGGCGTCTGGGAGGCGATGCCGGCCAGGTCGAAGCGTATCAGGGCCGCATATTGCTGCCGCTGACCGACGCGCAATTGACGCTCCTGGCAGTAGTTCCTGCCGGGTTCATACTGGTAGATGTGGGTGTCGGACGCACCCTGGTACCCATCCGCGTGCTGTTGAAGGACAATGGTCGACTGCTGCGACGGGCGCGTCGGCACCCTGGTACTGGACGGACTAGGCGTTCGCGTGGGCGTGTGCGTCACCGCGGGAGTTGTGCCAGGAGTCGCTGTAGCCGTGGCTGGTACGATGGGGGCAAGCGTCTGCGTGGCTGTTCTGGTGGCGGTCTTCGTCAGCGTCTGGCTTGGCGTCGGTGTGGGGGTGGCGGTTGCTGTCGCCGGCGGTGCAGAGGAGCGGTAAGTCACCAGCAGCACGGGGCGGTAGCTCGGCGTACCGTCCTGCGCTGCTGCAAAATAGAACGACGCGGACGAGGCGGCGCTTTCACCGCGCAACAAGAGACCATTGTTGGGCAGAGCACCACTCGCCCAGGCCTGTACCAGCGATGTGATATCCCACTCATACCAACGCCCGATGCCACTGGTATGCACCGTGCTCTCGGGCACAGCGCGTCGGTCCGTTGCGGTGTCGTTGCAGCCGGGAACCGCCCACAGATTGCCGGCCTCGGCTTGGTTCCAAGTCGCCTGAGTAACGGTAGTCTTCCGCAGGACCGCATAGGCACCAATGCTCAGATCGGCGCCACTCCAGGCGGAGGCATACAGGGCGAGCTTGGCGCCCACCACCGTCGCCTCTGCGGGCAAAGGCAGCCCAAAACGCAAGAGTGCAGCATAGGATTGCCTGTAGCCGACCCTGAACTGTGGCGACGCCCACAGATCACCGGCGCTCTCAGGGTTGAACTGGTACATGTGCGTGTCTTCGCAATCCTGGTAGCCGGCGTTGCCGCACTGCAGACTTAGGCTTGCTTCTTGCGGGATCGATGTAACCGCTGGAGTCGCTGGCGTTGCCATGGTTGTCGTCGGGGTCGGTGTGTTGGCGGGGGTTCCAGTCGGAGTGAGTGCTGTTGTGCTGGTCTTGCTGGGTATCACCGATGGTGCCACAGACTCGTAGCTGATCACCAGCCTGGGACGATGGGCAAGCACAGTGCCCTGCGCGCTCACAAAGTAAAAGACCGGCGTAGTCGTGGGAGATTCGCCGCGCAGCAAGACACCCTCGTTGCCCAAGCGCCCATCAGCCCACTCTTGCACCAGGGCCGTGAGATCAATTTCAGCCCATTCGTTGATCACACTGAGGGTGACAGTGCCTGCCGGCATGTCGCGGCGATCTAACAGGGCATCGTTTGCTCCCGGCATATGCCACAGGTCGGAACCGCTTGCTCTCGTCCAGGTCGCTTCGCAGGCTACATTGCGTTGTAGCAAGGCATAAGCATTGATGGTCGTACCCGATCCGCCGTAGCCTACGGCGTACAATTGCAGCTTTGCCTGGCTGATCACCGCGCCTGGGGGCAGTGTGGCGAGGTCGAACCTGATTAGGGAGGCGTATTGCTGCTTGTAGCCAACTTTGATCTGCCCTTCGGCACAGTAGTTGGTGTTGGGCGCGTATTGATAGAGAGTGGTGTCCTCGCAGCCGAGATAGTCAGCGTTGCCCTGCTGCAGTATGAGGGTCTGTCCCCCTTGCGCGGCGACCCACTGCGTTCCAGGTCCTGGCGGCACAACCAGAAGCATGCATGCCAAACAGGCGAGCCAGAGCCCGCTTAGGGCGGTCCGGTTCCGGTTTCTGCGGCTGTGATGCTTTGCAAGCATGTATGGTCCCCTATGCACAAAGAACAGTATGCTCAAGTGTGTCCACAGACTGACGTGCTTTCTGCGACTCACCCATAGTGTAGCATACCACAGTTACGTGAAAACTCGATGAACGGCCCTCGAGACTTCGCAAAGAGACTCCGGGCAGCCTAGCAACGAATAGCCACTGCCCTTTATGACGTGCGTGGAGCCTGCGCGTGACGAGGAAAACGAGGACATGTGCTGCTGCGGCAATTGCCAGATTCGATGCC
This sequence comes from Anaerolineales bacterium UBA6131, assembly GCA_002435875.1. GTDB lineage: Bacteria > Chloroflexota > Anaerolineae > UBA2200 > UBA2200 > UBA6131. The sequence goes on along the minus strand of DIVN01000014.1, from coordinate 7,938 downwards.
GATCAGTACTGGTACTGGTACGCTACGTTCAGTACAGCGCGTCCCTGGAGCGTGATCAGACGATAGTGCCCATATCCAACGCGCTTGCCCACGAGAAGGATGGTGCCCGTGGACAGATCGATCGAGTAGGAATCCTCATGGGTGTGCCCTGCCAGGTAGATTGGGACCCGGAAGTTGCGGAAGCGCTCGCGCAATTTCTCCTGATCGGCCCAGGGGTAGACGTCCAGAGGAAAGTGCCCGATGATGACGCAGGTTTTGTCTAGTGTCAGCGCCTGGTCGAGCGCTGCATAGTCGATGCTTTCCGCTTCGATGCCAATCAGTCTGTAGTTGCCGATGTCAAGCGACCACTGCAGGGGGCCAATGTAGCGCACAAAGGTGTCCGGGGTGTCGTGATTGCCAGGCACCGCACGCCATGGAACGTAGGCATTCCCATTGATCAGGTCATAGTAGTGGATCGACTGCGCTGCATTGCCATCTTCCGTGCAGTCGCCAGAGTCCACCAAGACCTGCGCTTGAGAGCCAATCGTGCGGATGACATTCACAAAGGTCTCAGAGAACCCTGGTCCCTCGCGCATGTGACTATCCGTGATGTGCCCAATGATCAGTGTGGGAACTGCGGCCGGTGTGGGTGTCGGCCGTGTGTGATAGCTGATGACCAGTTTCGGTCTGAAATGGATGTCGGTGGCCTGGGCGCTGGCGAAGTAGAATGTCGCGGGCGAATAGGTCAACGTGTCGCGCAATAGCAGGCCATTGTTTGGCAGGGAGCTGCTCACCCACTCCTGAACCACCCTGCGGATATCAAAGGCGTACCATTGGGCCACGCCGTTGGCTGTGACCGATCCCTCGACGGTGGCCCTGCGATCAATGATGGTGTCATTTGCCCCGGGTCTCGCCCACGGGTCCCCCGCCCGTGCTTCGTTCCAGGTCACCTGACAGGCACTGACAGGCCGCAGGAGGGCATGCACAGCTGGGATTGTAGTCGTGCAGCTCCACCCCGTGGCATATAGCTGCAGCGATGCGCTCGAGATCGTGGCATTCCATGGAATGCTGCTCAGGTCAAAGCGCAAGATCCCCGCATTTTGCTGCCCGTACCCAACCCGCAGCCAAGAGTCCCAGCAGTAGTTCGATCCTGGAGCACGCTGAAATGTGTACGTATCGGTGCATCCGGAGTAGCCGTTTACCCCCTGCTGCAGGATGAGCGTGGTATCGGCTCCTGGGGCGGGGAGAACCGGTGTCGTTGTGGACGTCGCCAACGGGGTTGCCGTGGCCGTTGCCCCGACTGCCGGCAGCGTCTGCGTACGGGTCGGGGTAGGTGTGGTTGTGTCGGCTGGCACTGGACCGTCAACCTGGTACGTTACCACCAGCTTGGGGCGTAGGGCGACCGTCGGTGACTGCGCCCCCGAAAAGCGGAATGAGCGTCCGTTGTCGGGAAGGCGGGTACGCACGAGCACACCATTGTTCGCCGCGCTGCCGCTTGACCAGGCCTGCGCCAGCGCGGTAATGTCGAAACTGTACCACTCTTCTATGCCACTCGTGGGCACACTGCAGTCCGGTGCAGCCACACGGTCCACTGTGGTATCGCTGCAGCCCGCCAGCCCCCATGGAATCCCTTGTTGTGCACTGCTCCAGGTCGCCTGACCTATCTTGACCTCGCGCAGCAGCCGGTACAGATCCAGAAATACGCTCTGGCCAGGTCCACTCCAACCGATGGCATAGAACTGCAAAACCGCTCGGTTGATACATGCATTGGCGGGGATCGACGCGAGATCGACTCTCAGGAGGATCGCGTACTGCTCTTTGTAGCCAATGCGGAGTGGTTCTATCGCGGCGTAGTTGCTGTTGGGCGCATACTTGTAGATGTAGGTGTCCGCCCAACCAGTATAGCCATTGAGCCCCTGCTGCAAGGTCACGGTGGTTTCTCCGCCGGATGGAGGCGGCACATAGGGTACAGAGGTTGTCGTCTGTGATGCAGTTGGCGTTGGGCTGGATGCGGGCAGCGAAGTTGCTGTCGCATTGCCTACCGTAGGTGAGGCAGTTGGCGTGCGCGTCGCAGTAGAACTTGGCGTCGTCGAGGGCAGCACAGGGGTCACATCGCCGGCGGCTTGGTAGTTGATTACCAGGCGTGGCCGTAGAGCAGGCGAACCGGACTGGGCGCCGGCAAAGCGGAAGGTGCGCCCCAGGTCTGGAAAGCGCGTGCGCAGCATGATGCCACTATTTGCCACACTGCCTTCAGACCAGGCCCCCACAAGGGAGGTAAGATCGAAGCTGTACCACTTTTCAATCCCGCTTGTGGACACGCTGCTCTCTGGCGCGGCCGCTCGGTCGACCGTTGGGGCGTTGCAGCCGGGCGCGCCCCATGGACTCCCCTGCAGGGCCACCTCCCATGTCGCCTGACCGACTCTCACCTCGCGAAGTAGGCGATACGCGTCGATCGTGACATTGAGTCCCTGCCCGCTCCACCCAGTTGCATAGATTTCCAAAACAGCTCGCGTCACAACTGCATTGCTCGGCAGGGGTGTGAGGTCAAACTGCATCAGGAGCGCATACTGCTCCTTGTAGCCGATGATCAGGGGTTCAGCGTTGGCAAAGTTGGTTTGCGGGGCGTACTTGTAGATGTAGGTGTCGCGGGCACCCAGGTAACCATTGTTTCCCTGCTGCAGCACGATGGTTGCCTCTGCGTCTCCCAGGGTCGGTGGCGCACCCGCTAGAAGGCTGAATGCTGCGACAAGAAATATGCAGAACACGATGGCGGCCCGCTTCTTGCTCACACCAACTCCTTGGCCTCACTGGCCGGGTCACCGTCGAAGCAAGACAATTCTAGCCTGGAAACAACGGAAGGTCAAACTGCTGTGGTGGGTTGCGAACCCTCGCAACCCGAGCGACTGTTGTCGCGCAACCCGACGTGGCGAGCAAGACTAGCCAACGGCTGCACCCAAGATGAGGCCCTGGCCCCCCATAGGCCAGCAGATCCAGGGAGTGGTAGCCGCGCTCTGAGCTTAGCAGTTTGTTCACTCATTCCCTATAATGAGCTGCATTCCCTTCGTGTCGCGGGCGAGCCAAGCCCAGTGCCGGGGGCCTAACGACTGGAGGATCGATCCTGTGCGCAGAGCCAGGCTGCTGGTGTTATTCGGTTTGGTCATGGTGGCACTGCTGGGTCGTGGCTTTCTCATCAGCCGGGGCCTCAGCAACCTGGCCATGGTGCACCTTAACCGCTATCTGAGCACCTGGCCCGAAGTATCGCCGTCAACGCGTCTCGATGGGATGCAGAGGTTGTTCTCCGAGGCGTTGCGTTGGGATGCAGGGAACGCAGCGGCGCATCGCGGCATCGCCTGGACGCTCATGCTGCAGGGCAGCCATGCAGCAGCCGCGGCCCACTGGCAGGCGGGTGGGATCAGCCAGCAGGATTTGTATGGTCTGGCCGCGCAAGCTCTGCGGTTTGGCAAGCAGGAGCTGGCTGAGCACTGGATCAGCCAGGCTCAGTGCTACGTTTCCGGCGCATGCACCGGTGGGGGGCAGAGACAACCCGTGCCGTCAGGTGTAGCGGATTGAGGCGGCCCTCCCGGTCGGGCGAAAGATGAGCATGTCCTTAAGCAATCGTATTCTCCGCAGACCGATTGCGATGCGCATGGCGGTCTTGCACACGCCACTGGACGCACCCATCCTGGTCATGCTTCTGATGCTCCCGATCAGTCTATGGGTGAGCGCAGACCTTCCGCAGAGCATCGCCAAGGCCGTGGGATTGCTGATCGGCGTGGCGATTTTCTATGCGACGGTCGCCACTCAGCGCGTCCTGCGGCGGCCGGGCTACGTCCTTGCTGTCTATCTTGTGGTCGGTAGTGCTATCGCCTTGGCTGGCCTCCTTGGCACAAACTGGCTCCCAAAGTACACTCCGATATCCTGGCTCCAGCAGTGGCTGCCACCCTGGATTCGAGGTCTGCCCGGGGCAACTTCAGGCTTCCATCCGAACGAAGTGGCCGGAGTGCTGCTGTGGTTTGTCCCGTTGCAGTTGGCCCTGTTGGTGCGGAGAGACGCTCGGGGCATGGGCTGGCAGCGCGTCTTGCTGAGTTGCGTGGCCGTCTTGACAGCCGCTGTGTTGCTGCTCACTCAGTCCAGAGGCGCCTGGATGGGCCTGCTGCTTGGACTGGTGGAGATGTGCGCCTATGGTCGGCCGGGCACCCGAGCGTTGTTCTTGGCAGGGTCGGCTCTTGGCCTGGTTGCTGCGTTGCTGCTGGCCTCTTCCTTGCTGCTGGGGAGTTCTCCTCCCCAGTTGCCAGGCCTGCAGCCATCCAGCTGGACATTTCGGGCTCTGGTGTGGAGGGCGGCGCTTAACGGTTTGTCGGAGTTTCCATTCACTGGCATCGGCCTTGGCGCATTCCGCAGCAGTGCGAGGTATCTCTACCTGTTGCCGCTGATTCCGGCCGACTATAACTTTGGGCATGCGCACAACGGCTTTCTGCAGGCGGGTTTGGACTTGGGATTGCCGGGCTTGCTGGCCTACGCGGCAATTTGGTGCCAACTGGTCAGGCTCCTGCTTGCTGTACCCAGCAAGAGATCCGATACGACCTGCTGTTTCGAGAGGCAGTCATCGTTCCTGGTTGCCTGCGGCTTGTGGGGCTGTCTGGTCAGCTCATTCGCATTCAACTTGACGGATACGGTTGCCCTGGGTGCCCGGGGAGGTTTGCCCTGGTGGATGATGCTGGGCCTCATCGTCGGGGTAGACCACGAGCCGTCTTCCGACGGCTCGCACCAGCACTCGTTATTACCGAAGCAAGACCTGTCGCAATGACTCTGCAGAGAGGGTAGCTCTTGGAGACGGGATCGCCACGGCCGCTGGACACAGAAAAGCCAGCAAGCATGTCGTTTCTGGGCAGCTCGGCGCTGCTTGGTGTATTGCATGTGCTCGAGTCGCTGGCGGGCTTCCTGGCCACCCTGGCGGTCACGGCAGTCTTTGGCCTGAGTGCAAGCTCAGACGCCTTTTTCGCCGCATGGATGCTGCCAAAGAACATCGGTAGAGGCACCTTCATGGGCCTGACCAGTGGCTTTCTGGGGGTCTTTGCTGGCCGTGACGATAACCGGGCGCGATACAACCAGGCGACGACAGTCGTTGCCTGGGGTGCGCTGCTGATTGCCGCGATCCTCTCAGCCACGAGTCGCGCGTGGGTGCCTTTGACCATACCCGGTGCTGGCGCCGAAGTGCGTGAAACATCCGCACACGTCGCTGGGATTCTTGCGTGGCTTGTTGCTTTCGCGGCGATGGCTGAGGCGATGCGTGCCATCTGCTACCAGGAAGGGAACCTGTGGTTGCCCGCGGTCGCTCGTGTTCTTGGCGGCCTACTTACTGCGGGGAGCGTCATGTTGGCCGGACGGTGGGACAACTTGTCTCTGGCCGCCTGGGGCGTCACGGCCGGCGCCCTGCTAGAGGCAGGACTGGTCTTGCTCGGTCTGCGTTGGATCATGAACGTCCGGGTCCGCCCTTGTTGGCCGACTGGCTCCACCATCCGTGAGATGGCCGGCCTGGTCGGCGCATCGCTCAGTGGCCCAGCCGCGCTGGTGCTCGCAGGTGCAGGAGAACGCGCCCTGGCTTCGTGGCTACCTCCTGGAAGTATCAGTGCGGTGTCGACCGCTCACCACATCGTGGACACCGTCTCCTATTTGGCCTTCCACAGCTTTACTATCAACTCTATTCGTTTGCCCCGCGTGGGATCAGGTTTGGAGGCTCGCATATACGAGCGTCTGGTAGTGCTGGTATCGCTCCCAGTGACCGTCGTTACTGCGGCTCTGGCCTCGCCGCTCGTGGCCGTGGCCTTCGGGCGTCAGGGGTTTGGGGCCGAAGACGTGCGAACACTTGCGCTTGTTCTTAGCTGTTATGCAGCTGCTTTCCCCATCATCGCTCTTGGACGGGTGCGGCTCGGGCAATCCTACAGCAGCCGGGCGGCGGGCACCGTCCTGCGGCACTATGTCGTTTTGTCGGCCACGCTTCTCGGATTTGAAGCGGTCCTGCTGTCCATGGGGTTAGGCCTGCGATCGTTCGGCCTTGGCTTTGGTCTTGCGCAGTTCTGTGGCTTGTTGTCTCTCTGGTGGCAGGGCAACCGTTTCGTCGGACGTCCAGCCTTGACCAGGCAGGACTGGACTCAATTGCTGGTGGTGGGCGTGAGCATCTGGTTCGGCACGCTCCTGCCTTCCTCTGCCATGATGGCCTGGTTGGGGGCCTCACCGTGGGCGAATTGGCTGGCGCTCATCGCTGGGCTTGTGGGATGTGCGCTAAGTTTGCTGGCGGCCATGTCGCTGACTGGCATGCCCGAGGCGCGGCAACTGCTCCACCTGGTGAGAGAGAGGTTGGGTTGAAGGTCGCGCTTGCGAGCTATCTGTGGGGGCCGGAGATGGCTGCTGGGGCAGTGGTTGCAGCGCAGCGCTTGGCCCATGGGCTGTGTCAGTCTGGAGACGACGTGGTTGTGATCAGCACAGGCCCGGAGGCGCGACTTTGGATCGAGCAAACTGCCGGCATGACGGTCTATCGCTTTCGCCCGCGCAACCTGTATTGGGTCCAGGACAAGGATAGCCAGCCTCCCTGGAAGAAGGTTCTCTGGCAGCTCGGCGATGTCTGGAATGCGCACGCCTTCCATGTCGTGCGGCGCATCCTGGAGGAAGAGCGCCCGGACGTCTTGCACGTGCACAAGCTTCGTGGCCTGTCGCCTGCAGTGTGGAGCGCCGCTGATGGACTTGGTATCCCGATTGTGCAGACTTGTCACGACTATGAGCTGATGAGCCCCGAGGGGACGCTCACTGGACGCGTTGGGGACTGGGCGTCTCGGGGTGCGTGGCCTTTGCGTTGGTATAGCTGGTTGCGTTCTCGCTGGTCCGGTATGGTGGCAGCGGTGACGGCACCGAGCCAGTACGTGCTCGGCGTGTTCAGGCAACGGGGCTTCTTTTCTCAGGCTCACTGGCAAGTCATCCCCAACTCGCATGGCAAGTCAGTGGACGAAGTGAGGAAGCTCGGTTTGCCGGCAGCGGCGGATTCGGCCGATACGAACCCCGAACTGCGAGTTCTTTACCTGGGCCGTGTGGAGCACAACAAGGGTGTCGACCTGCTGTGCGCTGCATTTGCGCGGTGTGCTGAGAGCTTTCCAGGCATTCGGCTGGATATCGCGGGGGCGGGTACACTGCAGAGTAGCCTGCGTCAGCAATATGCTAGCCACCGACAAATCGCCTTTCACGGGCTGGTGACTGGAGCAAAGAAGGACGACCTGATAGCCGGCGCCGATGCGCTGGTTTTGCCCTCTACGTGGCCAGAGGTCTTTGGCCTGGCGATTGTTGAGGGCTATGCTTGCGGCAAACCTGCGGTTGTGGCAAACGTTGGCGGTATGCCAGAGTTGGTTCGAGATGGCGAGACTGGCATGATCGTGCCCACAGGTGATGCGGGCGCGCTCGCCTCTGTGCTGGCTCGTTGCTCTCGGGATCCAACGATGTTACGTCGCATGTCCCCCGCTTGCTTCCTGGCTGCGGAGGCTTTTGCCGAGGAAGTCGTGACCGAGCGGCATCGGCGGCTCTATGCGCGCGTAGTGGGTGGTGTCGATGGATGACGCTGAGCCCGGGCGTGGTCACAGCACGGCCCAATCTGTGCTAACCTCGAGTTTCGGCCACGTTGACATCCTGGGCGTCGCCGTGGACCTGATCAGCCGTGACGAGCTGGTCGACTATGTCGTAAAGACAGCATGTCTGGGGCAGCGGGCGATCGTCGCGAATGTCAACGCGCATGCCCTCAACCTTGCCTGCGAATCGCAGCGCTTGCGACGATTCTTCGCAGAGGCGGACATCGTCTTCTGCGATGGATACGGCGTAGCGCTCGGGGCTCTCATTCTGGGGCAGAAAGTGCCCGAACGCTCGACACCTCCTGACTGGATTGATGCACTTGCGGAGCGCGCCCAATCTTGTGGCTTG
>DIVN01000097.1 GCA_002435875.1 Anaerolineales bacterium UBA6131 | reverse complement strand
CTCTAACCAACTGAGCTACTTGCCCATTGCCCTATATGCTACCGAAAAAGCGGCGTTTTGCCAAACGAGCACAAGGCACGGCCAGCAGATGGTAGTATCCGGCGCTGCGGTGGCGTTCATGCGCCGCCAAGGCGCTGGCGATGATCAGTCACTGCTGACATCAGAATGCATCCTAGCAAGGCCTCTGGATCAGAGGTCTCCGCGACCGCGCAAGCTCTCAAGATTGTGTACGTGGGTATGCTCCCCCGGCTCGATTGTCCTTGTCGCCCTGCCAATGACTTCACCGTACTTGATGACCTCGCTGCCCCTCTCTATCCTCAGGAGAGCTACTTTGTGCCCGTAAGGAATGTCGCCGCGCACGTGGATGGAGCGGCCGCCGCTGTCGGTGACAACATCATCCTGGTGAAGGTCCTGCAGAGCAGTGGCAACGTTATCCGCGGGGTTAACCACAATGGCTGTGACCATCTGATCCCTCCTAGATGACTGGACCGGTCGTGTAGATGTTGATAGTGTCGATGAGACCAAGGAGTTCTGCCTTCGTCTCTTGGCCAGAAGCAACGGCGAGAACCTGCTGGAATATTCGCTGGCCGCCTTCCGACAGGGTCTCTTGTCCCTGGAGAATGCTACTGACATCGACATCGATGTGGTCCGCCAGATGGGTGGCTGTTCTGACATTGCCAGTCACCTTAATAACCGGCACACCCGGGAATCCATGTGTTGCACCGAGCCCCGTTGTGAAGATGATGATCTGCGCTCCTGCAGCTGCCAATCCAGGCAATGCCTCCAGTTCGCGGCCGGGCGTATCCACCATATAGAGGCCTTTGGTCGGCACCATTTCACCATACTTGAGCACGCCCGAGATGGGCGCAGATCCGGCTTTGGCGATCGCACCAAGCGACTTTTCCTCTATGGAGGATAGTCCGCCCCTGATATTGCCTGCGGAGGGATTTGCCCCTCTGCTGTCCACACCCATCGATTTGGCTCTCGCTTCCATGTCATTGACGAGCTGGACAATGGCTCTGGCGATCTCTGGAGTTGCGGCGCGCCTGCTCAAGACGTGCTCGGCGCCCGTAGCTTCCGTGGTCTCGCCAAAGATCACGGTGCCTCCCTGGCTGATGGTCAGGTCGGTGACAATGCCTGTTGCAGGATTCGAGGAGAGACCGGATGTAGTGTCCGAAGCTCCGCACTTGAGGCCGATACACAAGTCGCTCACGCTGCAGGTGACCCTGCTCGCCTTACTGACCACTGCGACTAGTTCTTGCGCAGCGGCGATGCCCTGCTGAAGGGCCTTCTTGCTGCCTCCCATGGCTTGAATGTCAATTCGCTTAATGGGCTTACCGCTGACCTCTATGCCGGCTATGACGCGATCGGCAGATATGCTCTCGCAGCCAAGGCTGACAACGAGTACAGCAGCGAAATTGGGGTTCCTCCCCAGACTGATCAGAGTGCGCGTAATCTGCTCAAGATCTGGTAAGAGTTGGCTGCAGCCCTGATCGTGCAGAATGGGCACTGCGCCCTCCACCCGTGTTGCGATCGCGGACGCGACAGCGTTGGCGCAGGCAACCGTTGGGATGACTGCTACGTGGTTACGGACGCCGACAGAGCCGTCAGCTCTTCGATACCCCAGGAATGACATGCTATCCTCCATCTGCCATAGTCATCTGCCCAGAGCTTGCTGCTGTCACCGCACGATCGCTACAGCGAGCAAGCCGTAAGCTTTCGCTGAGACACAGTCAGCCCATCATATCGCAAAGCCTTGGCGTTGCCAAGGCGCGCAGCGTCCGAAGAAACGGGCGCCAATATGCTTGGAGTTTTGGCCGCGGTGAACCATAATTCTTGCCAAGAGCCAGAAGGAGGTATCGAGATGCAAAAGGTCGCGGTTATCGGCGGTGGAACGATGGGCAGTGGCATCGCTTATGTGACTGCACGTGCTGGCCTTGATACTGTGTTGTACGATGTCGTGTCGGAGCAGATCAACGCGGCTCGGAAGTATCACGCCAAAACACTCAGCCGCGAGCAAGAAAAGGGCCGTCTGACCCAAGAGCAGGCAGCCAAGGTCACGCAACACCTCGTGTACAGCGGGAATCTGGCCGAAGCAGTTGATGAGACAGATATGATTATCGAAGCTGTGCCTGAGAGCATCGAGCTCAAGACCAGTTTATTCCGTGACATCGAGCAACACGTGCGACCTGATACCATCCTGGGGAGCAATACCAGTTCGCTCCCGATTACCGAAATCGCGGCGGCTGTTGGTCGACCAGATCGCGTGGTAGGGATTCATTTTTTCAACCCAGCACCGGTCATGCAGCTGATTGAGATCATACAAGGGCTGCAGACATCCAATGATACAGTAGAGGCGGTAGTCCATTTTGCGGAGTTGGTGGGCAAGGAACCGGTGGTTGTTAAGGATTTCCCTGGGTTTGTTACCACGCGAGTTGGGTTGATGCTGGTATCAGAAGCAATCTTTGCCTTGCAAGAAGGGGTTGCAGAGCGTGAAGCACTGGATAAGGCGATGAGGCTTGGCTACAACTTGCCAATGGGACCGCTTGCTCTGGCTGATCTGATCGGGCTGGACATAGTCTTGCACGTGTTGGATGCTCTGTATGCCAACTACCACGATGATCGCTACCGCGCACCGATTCTGCTACGTAAGATGGTGCAGGCGGGCCATCTGGGGCGCAAGACAACCAAGGGGTTCTACGACTATGCCTCATAGGTCGCGCAGTGCACCTGTACTCCATGCTTGTGGCCGACAGAGATCAGGCGGTGCGAGGACATGAGTCGTCCGCTGTGGATGGTCAACCTGATCAAGTGGGCATTTCCCTTTCGTTCTGCCTTTGCCCGGTTGAGCAGATTGCCAGTTCTGCGTACCTTGGTTCCGCTCTATCTTGCTCGAGGCGACGACTTGATCTATCTGCCGCGCGACAGAGTGATCGCTGTCAGCGAATCGCTCGATTCGCCAGAGAGCACAGTGGTTCCGTCGGAGGTGGTAGAACGATTCATTGAGAAGGCCAACTACCACTGGATCATGAACTCCTGTCTTTGCCGTTCAGCGGAGAATTGCCAGAACTATCCCATTGAGCTGGGTTGTCTATTCCTTGGCGAGGCCGTTCTTAGCATCAATCCCAAGCTGGGACGGCTCGTGAGCAAGGCAGAGGCTTTAGAGCATGTGCAGCGCTGCCGTGAAGCGGGTCTCGTGCATCTGATTGGGCGCAACAGGTTAGACGTGCTGTGGCTGGGAGTGGGTCCTGGTGATCGACTGTTGACTATCTGCAATTGCTGTCCATGCTGTTGTCTCTGGCGTATCTTGCCAGATGTCGCACCGGGTATGTCTTCTAGCGTGCACAGGATGCCGGGTGTGAAGGTAACGGTAAGCGATCGCTGTGTGGGCTGTGGGACGTGCACCGAGGGGGGTTGTTTCGTGGACGCGATCCACCTCCGAGATGGCCGCGCGAGTGTCGATGATGAGTGTAGGGGATGTGGGCGCTGCGTTACTGTATGCCCACAGCAGGCCATCGAGCTTACCGTGAGTCCCGATTACTCGGTAGACGCACTCGTCGAACGCATTTCAGCGTCCGTGGACGTGTCGTGATCGTTGTGTGGTGGCTCCTCTGACGCTCCGGGCAGGTCAAAACTCTTTCCGCGCATCTCTGCCAACACAGTGTTTGGTGGTCTGTCGACAATTGACGGAGCGAGGGGCTCTTGGCGTGAACGGGAGATGGTATGATCCGCCGTGATCTGCATGAGCAGAACCGCTTGGCCTGGAATGAGGCTACAAGGGTGCACAACGGCCACAAAAGGGACCAAGCCGAGTTTCTTCGCAGTGGAGGGAGCACGCTCTTTCCCGAGGAATTGGAGCTGCTTGGCGACATCCACGGCCAATCACTCGTGCACTTGCAGTGCAATGCCGGCCAGGATACCTTGAGTTTGGCGCTTCTTGGCGCGCAAGTCACTGGAATTGACATAAGCGATGAAGCAATCAGCTTTGCGCAGCAGCTTTCCGCGGACTCGGGCATCTCTGGAACCTTCGAGCGTGCGGATGTCTATGACTGGCTCGCGCAGGCCGCCGGCCAAAAGCTGGCCTTTGACTTAGCCTACTGTTCATACGGGGCTCTCTGCTGGCTTTCCAACATCGACACCTGGGCGCAAGGGATCGCTAGGATCCTCAAGCCAATGGGTCGTCTGGTGTGTGTCGAATTCCATCCCTTGTTGATGATGTTTGAGGACGACTGGTCATTCAAGTATCCCTACTTTGGCAGCGGTCAGCCATACTCCTGGCCAGAGGGCATCGGGGACTATGTGGCGGAGGCCGGCGCCGCGTTGGCACCCTCGGGCTATTTGTCGGGCGTGGAGCACTTTGCCAACCCGCATCCGTCACACGAGTTTCAATGGACGATGGGCGACATTGTTTCCGCATTGCTTGGCGCCGGCTTAGGGCTGGTGACGCTCAAGGAATATCCATACTCGAACGGCTGCAGGCTGCTACAGCGCATGCGCGAAATCCCCGGCAGACGCATGATTCCGCCGGAGGACATCCCATCAATGCCGTTGATGTTCGGTCTGGTTGCCGAGAAGGTGAGCGCTGACTCAGTCAGGCAATAGGGATCGCCTGGCGCATGTTGTGTCCGGCGCTGACGACAATTGGAAGGAGGATTGCTGCCAGGTGGACATGCCCGATGAGGTTGACAGGAACATAGCGGCCCTGCCGCAGCTTCTCTCAAGCTTGAGCCCGGATGATCGCCGGCGCTTCGAGCGCATTTTTCAGGTAGACGTGTCTACCAGCACATTCCGAGCGCCTGCGGCAATGCATGCCTGGATGATGGAGCATTTTGGCTCAGAGGAGAGCGTGCAGAGTCAGACCGTGGTCAAAGTCACCAACTTGATCACACTGGAAGGTGCACTGTACAACAAGCTGCGTGCCCGTCGCCCGATGGATTCGAGAGTGGCGGTAGACCTTGCAGACAGGATCGCAGCAAAGCTGGGCGATACCTTCTGTCGACCTCTCGAGTGTACGCCAGAGGATCTTTTTGGGCGTGTCTGGGGAAAACACTGTGTGACGGCATCGAACCTCGCCAAGGCTGACGGCTATCACGGGCTGGTCATATTCGACGAGCACAATCCTTTGACATTCGACAGTGAGATGGTGAAGGACTATATCGATACGGGCCTGGCCTGGGCTCGACTGGCGCATTGTGAAGACAGAGAAGCCTGCAACTTCTTGTTCCTGTGGAACTGCCTGTGGAGGAGCGGATCGTCGATCGTACATGGTCACGCGCAGGTACTGCTGGGCAAAGGCATCCACTATGCTCCGGTTGAGCATTTGCGCAGAGCAGCGCTCTTGTACCGCATCGGCCACGGTGTGAGTTATTTTGATGACTTGTGCAAGGTGCACACCAGCCTTGGACTTGTGCAGAATTATCGACGGATAAGGGTGCTGTCGTACCTGACACCTGCCAAAGAGAAAGAGGTCCTGCTGATAGCCCCGCGACTCGATGACGATCTGAAGCTGGCCATCTTCAGGGTATTGCGCTGTCTTCTGGACCGCCTCTCGGTGTGCAGCTTCAACCTAGCTATCTACATGAAACCGATCGACAGCTCTCAACAGGGTTGGCAAGGGTTCCCAGTTGTTGTGCGCATTGTCGATCGTGGCGATGTGAACACCGAGACATCGGATATCGGGGCCATGGAACTGTATGGCGCCCCGGTGATTAGCAGCGATCCCTTTGAAGTAGCACGGGCCTTGGCGAGCTCGTTCGCTGACTGAGGTGTTGTTACGTGTATTGTGACGCTTTGGTGCTGGCAGCTGTGCTTCAGGAGCTCAGGGGCACTGTCTTGGGCGGACGCATCCAGCACATTCTCTCCGTAGACCAGTTCACTCTCGGTTTTGAGATCTACGCAAATAGCCGCCGCCATTACCTGCTCATGTCAGGAAATCCGTCGGAGGGCGGGCGGATTCATCTGGTGCAGGATAGACTGCGGCGCGGGGTTGAGAACCCTGCACCGCTTTTGCTACGGCTGCGCAAACAGGCGCAGTCTGCGTGGATTGCGGATATTCAGCAGTTGCCCGGTGAGCGAGTTCTGAGCCTTCAACTGCAAGGAGAAGAGGGCCCCGTCAGACTTGTCGTTGAGATCATGGGTCGCCGCAGCAACATCCTGCTGGTGGCTGAAGACGGTACCATCTTGGACTGTCTTCGGCACGTGGCGGCCAGTCAGAACCGCTACCGCGTGCTATTGCCGGGATATCCCTATGTGCCGCCCCCTGCCCAGCAGAAGGCTGATGCGTCTTCTTTGACTTCTGAGATGCTATCCCGTCTCCTCAAGCCAGACAGTAGCGAATTGCCGCTGTGGCAGAAGCTCGTCGCTGCGGTCCGCTCGGTTAGCCCGTTACTGGCCAAAGAGATCTCCTTCCGTGCGACGGGAGTTGTGGATGCGCGATCGGGCGATCCTGCTGCTGTCCTGGGTCATCTCCAGGAGCTGTTGAGCCTGCCCGGCAGCGGGGACTGGCAACCCTGCCTGGCGATGGAAGCCGACGAGGTCATTGCATATGCGCCGTATGTTCTGCGGCAATTCGCGAACCGGCAGGCGACACGAACGATCAGCGAGGCAATAACGGTGTATTATGCGCAGGAACAGGGCGCGGATGCCTACGCTGTTGCCAAACGTCGCTTGCAGAATGTGCTTGAGGAAGAACGATCTCGCCAGCTGCACAAGAAGGATGCACTACTCTCTGCACAGCCAACGCAGGAGTCTTTGGACGATCTGAGACAAAAGGGCGAACTCCTCTTGGCTTTCAGTCATCAAGCGTCGCCGCACGATGGCGAGATACTGATACAACTTGACGAAGCGCAAGCTCCGATACGAATTGCTGTAGACCAAGGCAGATCTTGTATCGAGAACGCAATGGACTATTTTCGTCGCTATGAGAAAGCCAAAGCAGCAGCGCAGCAGGTCCCCCGTCTGCTTGAAGAGGTCGATGGTGAAATGGCCCACATTGACCAGTTGAGCACGGATCTGGCCCTTGCAGAGGACCACGAGGGTATTGCAGCGGTGGAAGCCGCATTGGCTGCCGCCGGCTACCTTGCGCAAAGCAGAGGCAAGGCCAAACCGCCCCAATCCAAGCCGATCGTGTGTCGATCTGATGATGGTTTCCAAATCCTGGTTGGGCGCAACAGCTGGCAGAACGAGGCGCTGACTTTCAAGGACAGCCGCGGTCAGGATATCTGGCTACATGCTCAAGGTATACCAGGCTCGCATGTCGTCATACGGAGCGATGGCCGAACGGTACCGGAGGCCACCCTCAGGCGCGCCGCACAGCTCGCAGCCTACTACTCGTCTGGCCGGCTCGAGAAGAAGCTGCCGGTCGACTATACGCTACGCAAGAACGTACGTCGGCGCCCGGGTGGACGCCCTGGACAGGTCGTCTATCGGGATCACGCGACAATCGTCGTCACACCCTCACCCTAGTTCTCGCTCCCTCCTGTCGCCGATACTGTCCGCCGAGTCCACTGGCCTCAGTGGTAGGTGACCACGAGCTTGGGACGCAGGCTCGTGGTTGGATTCTCGCTGCTTGCGATGTAAAGGCTACTGTTTGACGGCACGCCACGAAGTAGCACGCCGTGATTGGCCTGAGAACCGTCCGCCCAAGCCTGGACGAGTGGCGTGACATCCAGCGCAAACCACTGGTAGATGCCCGTGACGTTGGTGCTTGCTGCCGCGACAGCACTCCGATCGTTGGTGGTGTCCTCACAGCCAGGAAGCTCCCATGGAACACCCGTTTGAGCCTGGTTCCAGGTGGCTTGGCAGTGGTTTGCGGCACGATGNNACGATGGACGGCAAAGGCGTCGATGATGAGACCCGAGCCTCCCCAGCCAGTAACGTAGAGTTGCAGGTATGCGCTCGAAACTGTGGCGCCAACTGGCAAAGCGGGGAGGTCGAACTTGACCAAGGCGGCATACTGCTGCCTGTAACCGATCTGTAGCTCGGGCCGCAGGCAGTGATTGCGATCCGGGGCGTAGCGGAACATGTGCGTATCCTGGCAACCGGCATATCCGCCTGATCCCTGTTGCAGGGTCAGGGTGGTGCCTAGTCCAGAGTGAGTCGGTGTTGCCGAAGGTTGTGGGGACCGAGTCGCAGTCACCGTGCGTGTCGGCGACGCTGTCGGCGATGGGGCTAAGCCTGACGTGGCGGATGGCGATGGTATACGCGTTACGGTTGAGCTGGGGGTCGGTGAAGGCGTGACGGGCGTAACTGGGCTGCTATCGATGTAAGTGATCAGCAGCTTGGGCCGGTATCCCAACGCGAGGGACTCTGCACTGGCAAAGTAGAAGGTGGCCGCTGCGCTTCTCAGTATGAGGCCGTTGTTTGTCCGCGTGCCATCGACCCACTGCCGCACAGCCGCTGTCAAATCCAGGGCATACCACTTGTTAATGCTATCGGTAGTGAAACTGCTCTCAGGAAGCGCCATACGATCGCTTTCCGTGCCGTTGCAGCCGGCAATCGACCAGGGGGTTCCTGGCTGAGCGTAGGTCCAGTTTGCTTGGCACATGTTCACGGCACGGTTGACAACGTGTGCGTCAACGGTGCAGTTGGTGCCGCTCCAGCCTATAGCGTACAGCTGCAAATTGGCCTGCACGATGGTTGCGTCGGTCGGAATCGACGACAGATCAAAACGAACCAGCGCCGCATTCTGGTACTTGTATCCAACGCGCAGCTGGCCAGACGAACAATAGCTCCCTGTCGCATACTGGTATATATAGGTATCCTCGCAGCCAGAGTATTCACCGGCTCCTTGCTGGAGCTCTGCGGTTATTGACGAACCAGCGGGAGTTGCGGAGCGGGTTGGCGAGATAGTCGTGGGTGTGAGCGTCGCGGTTTGGGTCCGGGTTGCAGTGGGCGATACGCCCGTGGCGGTCGATGTTGGCACGGGGGTCGCCGTTGGTGACCTGGTTGCGGTTGCAGTGGGGGTGAAGGTTGGATTCACCACTCCTCCGGTCTGGTAGGTTACCACCAGCTTGGGACGAAGGCTGGCATCGCCACCGTCGGCAGCACTAAAGGCAAAGAATCCCACCCCCGACTCTGCCCGCAGCAGTAAGCCATTATTGGATATGGCTCCACTGGACCAAGCGCGAACGGTATCGGTGAGGTCAAAGTCAAACCATTTGCCGATAGCATTCACCGTGACCACACTTCCGGGTTCACCTGCTCGGTCGATGCCAACCCCTTCACAACCAGGTTGGCTCCAGAGCTCGCCTACCCTTGGCCGATTCCAGGTAGATTGCATGTGGTTGAACGGGCGCAGCAGAGCATAGGTCTTGATCACGACGCTATCCAGGTTGGAGCTCCAGCCTGTAGAGTGGAGTTGCAGGTGTGCACTGTTGATGTTCGCCCCTGCAGGTATTGCCGAGACGTCGAAGCGCACAAGGCCATACCATCTGCCACGCTCTCCCGGATGGCTGTACCCAACCCTGAAGGTCGAAACCCACCAAACATCCGCGAAGTTTTCATTGTACTGGTAGATATAGGTGTCGGTGCTATCTCCCAGCAAGCCTCTTTGGATGGTGATTGTGGTCTCGATGGGCACCGGGGTTGACGTAGGAGTGCAGGTTGCTGTTGGTGGCGGAGTCTCTGGCTCGGATGCCAATGCGGCAAGGGCTGCTACGCATGCCTTTGTGTACTCTGCCATCAGCGGCGTCTGCATGTTTGACAGGGTGTCGGTTGTCCTGTGGTAGTAGGGATTGAAGTCGTCAAAGTCCTCGATCCCGAGGACAGCAGGATAGCCGTTGTTCCAGAATGAGGCGTGGTCGCTGCGGTTGGTGGCCCCTGCGGTGATCTTCTGTGGCGACAAGGCAAGGCCATACAGCGAGACGCTTTCGATCAGCGCATCCGCCAGGTAGCCGGATGCAGGTATGGTGCCTGCATGGAGCTCGACGGTGTGGTCATTTGGAGGCACGCTTTCGTAGCCAATCATGTCCAGGTTAATCACACCAGCGATTTGGTCGCCACGAGCCCTGGCTTGAGCAGCGTAGTGCGCGCTGCCAAGCAATCCTTGCTCCTCTCCAGAGAATAGGAGGAAACGAAGGGTGCTGGCGAATTGGTGCTGACTGAGGATGTGAGCAGCCTCAAGCACTGCCGCGGATCCGCTGGCATTGTCATCGGCGCCTGGAGCGACGCTCGAGGCGACATTGGAGATAGAGTCATAGTGCGCAGACAAGATATAGATCTGATCGCTTCTGGGGCCGATGCCCGGCAACTCGGCGACCACGTTGGTCATTGTGGTGGTGTTGACAATGAAAGGATCGTAGGTTGTGGCTAGGCCCATGGCGGATAGCTGGCCTTGCAGATACTGGGCGGCTTCATTGAGCCCGCTTGTAGAATATGAGTATCGGGTACCGAGGGCGTTGCAGTATTCTTGCTGATCATCGTCTTGGAGCTTGCATACGTGGTCTACAAGGCGAGCAAGNNATGGTCGAGCATGGCATGGATCGTCGGGCTATATACTTGGGCAGATTGTAGTGTGGTTTCGGGAGGCCGTATGACAACCGAGGGCGGCAATTTGGCGACTTCGGCGCCATCAGCAACCAGGGACTCGATCTCTTCCTGGCTAGCTTTGACCAAGTACAGGCCTTCGCGGTAAGCATGGAATGATTTGGCTTCGGATATGGTGTCGACGTCCGTGCCTGTTCTAGGGTGGGCAAGGTAATACTGGTCGGCATTGGCAACTGGCTCGAGCACCCGGACTTGATATCCAGCCAGACGCAAGGAATCCAACTGCTCTGAGGAACACAGCGCGGCCAGGATATCTCCCTGATAGTCCACGATTCTGGCGCCGGTAGATGCGATTTGTTGTAGTTGCCCCCATCCCTGATAAGGTATGCAAACGAGGACCAGATCGGTTTCGGCGGTGGCTGCCACAACGCAGACCAAGACTAGAAGCAGGATTGCCGCCACGGTGATGGCAATTCGCATGTACTTCTCCTTCGGCTCCCTTGTGTGGTTTTCGTTCCAAGACGCGGTCTTTGCCAGACGTAGGCCCGGTGCGCGATCAACGGGTCTCCTACAACGAGGTCTGTTCAGCGATGTGTATCAGGGTACCTTGATTCTAGGCCGAATGATGTACTGGGCAACTAGTATAGGCCGAGGGAGCGATCGAAGGCTATCGGCTCCGCATTTGATGCCCGTTCCTGAGGAGAGGTTGGCGATAGTGTTCTCATAGTGTTACAATGGTTGTTGCCGGAGACATCAGCGTGCGTGGGACTAATGTGATAGTCCCTAGCAGAATTGGGGAGGCTCGAGTGAACACCGCTGTTGGCAAGTCGGTCACGCGTAATGATGCTCTCGAAAAGGTAACCGGGCAACTGAAGTATCCTGGTGATCTGAATATGCCCGGGCAACTTCATGCTGTGGTCTTTTGGAGTGAGCGGCCGCACGCCCGTATCTCTGTGGATGTCTCGGCTGCCGAGTCCACGCCTGGTGTAGTGGCTGTCTTGACCGGTCGTGACGTTCCGCGCAACGAGTTCGGCCTAATCTTCACCGATCAACCGGTGTTCAGCTTTGATATCGTGCGGTCAGTTGGTGATCCTATTGCCATGGTTATCGCAGATAGTGTGGCAACTGCCTCACGGGCGCGTGACAAGATCCACATCTCGTACGAAGATCTGCCAGTTGTGAGCGACCCCAGAGAAGCGATGAAGCCTGCTGCCCCCCTCATTCATGAAGCAAAGGGAACGAACGTCCTGAAAAGCTATCGAATTCGCAAGGGTGATGTAGAAAAGGGGTTCTCGGATGCGGATGCGATTGTCGAAGGCAATTACTTCACGCCGCTAACCGAGCACGTATTCATGCAGCCGGAGGCAGGTCTTGCCTACATTGACGAAGAAGGGCGCGTGGTGGTACACAGCGCAGGGCAATGGGCACACGATGACCGCCATCAGATAGCCCATGCGTTGGATCTGCCCGAGGACCTCATCCGAGTGATCTACACGCCCGTTGGTGGAGCATTTGGTGGGCGCGAAGACATCTCCGTTCAGTTGATGCTGGCACTGGCCGTCTGGAAGCTACAGCGTCCCGTAAAGATCGTCTGGAGTCGCGAGGACTCGATCCGTGGGCACCACAAGCGCCATCCCTTCTACATATATCATAAGGTCGGCGCCACCAAGGACGGCAAGATCACTGCGATGCAAGTAGAAATGGTAGCGGATTGTGGAGCGTATGCTTCCTCGTCAACTGCCGTGCTGGCGAATGCGGTGCTCTTGAGCACCGGGCCCTACGAAGTACCGAATGTCTCGGTTGATGGTCATGTGGTCTATACCAACAACTTGCGCACGGGCGCGATGCGCGGGTTTGGCGCACCGCAGGCCATCTTTGCGGCGGAACTGCAAATGTCCAGGTTGGCGGAAAAGCTCGGCATGGATCCGGCTAGGCTTCGTCTCAAGAATGCTCTCGTTGAAGGATCTCTCCTGGCTACAAATACGGTCGCGCCTGCTGGAGTGGGCATCCGCCAAACGCTGCTAGAAGCAACAGAAGCGGGCGGCTGGTCCGACCAAGGACGAACACGGCCTCCTGCACAGAGGGCCAATGCTCGCACTGGGGTTGGACTGGCCAGTGGCTGGAAGAACGTTGGGTACAGTTTCGGCTTTCCTGAGCAGGCCAGCTGTGTTGTTGACCTACATGGTGCGGATCAGATCGAGCGAGTTGTGATCAAGATTGGGGCATCTGAGGTGGGTCAGGGCCTTAACACAATCCTGGCGCAGATAGCAGCAGAGACCCTGGGTGTGCCGTACGCGGCGGTCGAGATGCACGAGCTGGATACGTCCGTGGTTCCCAATGCCGGCAGCGCCTCTGCTTCACGGCACGTATTCATGTCTGGTAACGCGGTCAAGGGTGCTTGTGAGCGCGCCCTGCGACTTTGGGAGAAGGGCGACAGACCGGTAACCATGACCTACCAGTACATACCGCCCAAGACGACACCGTTCGACCCGGAGACGGGAGAGTGCTATCCCAATTTTAGTTACGGTTATGCCACCCAGATTGCCGAGGTTGAGGTTGACTTGGAGACGGGTGAGGTTGCCCTCACCAGGGTGGTTGCTGCACACGACACGGGGAAGACCATTAACCCGGAGGCGACGGAGGGGCAGGTAGAAGGCGGGGTGGTGATGGCCCAAGGATGGGCCCTGCTGGAGGATTTCATCCAGAAGGATGGCTACATCAAGACTAGGCGCCTCTCCGAATACCTGATACCCACTTCCGTCGATGTGCCGGACCGAATCGAGTCCTCGCTCGTAGAGGTTGCTGACCCATTGGGGCCCTTTGGCGCGCGCGGGATAGGCGAAATGACCATGATGTTGTTGGCGCCGGCCATTCTGGATGCAATTCACGATGCTACTGGCGTGTGGTTCGAGCGCATTCCAGTCAGGGCAGAGGACGTGCTCTTGGCTCTACGTCAGGCTAACCCCCAGCGCTAGAGGCCGTGAACGGCAGCACCCTCTTGTCTAGCGGTGCCAGGCAGGATGTGCGAATGATCATTGGCGTATGTACTGTTCAGCTGCATTTGCCAGGAAGCCATTCTTTGAAGGACAAGCGCCAGGTTCTCCAGCCATTGCTTGCGCGAATTCGCCGAGATCACAATGTTTCCGTAGCCGAGATCGATCAGCAAGATGCCTGGCAAATGGCGACCCTGGGCATAGCTTGTGTGAGTAACGATTCAGCTTATGCCCATGGTTTGCTGTCCAGGATTGTGGCGCTGATTCCAGCATGGCGCATGGATGTAGAAGTGATTGATTATGCGATCGAGATTTGCTAGATGAGAACGCTCACACCTGGCGGACTGTGGTAGGAGACTGCGCGGATGGTCGTACGCGAGAGTCTCGGCGTCGTTCACTCTGGCAATGCTGCCGGGCCCATTCGATCTGGCTCGTATAGCTCGTCTGGCAGAATTTGGATTCAGCGGCCTGACGCCGACACCTCCGCGCCGCCCAACGAGTTTGCCTTGCGTGCTTCGCGCCAGATTACGCAGAGGATAGCTGGCTGTGTTAGTGGGCTCCGCCTAGTTTATGCCAGCCTGGCGATTGTCTCGTCACTCTTTGGGGCGCACTTTCTTCGAGAGACGGGTGCCGGCACCAGCTTCGGCGCTGGAAGCAGCGTCGAAATGGGAGAGGGTACGACCTATGACCCGTCGGCCGCAAGAGGCTTGTCGCTGCAGACCCCAGTCCCCGAGGTCATCGCATCACCTTTGCCAACCGTCACAACCACAAGGCCCCCTATCACCGTCTCCCCTCCGATCAGAATTGTCATTCCGAGGCTCTATGTGGACGCTGATGTGGTTGAAGTTGGCTATGAGTTGCGGGGAGAGGATGGTACGACGGCCACGGTCTGGAAAGTGGCCGATTTCGCCGCGGGATTCCACAGCGGGTCTGCCCATCCAGGCCATCCTGGCAACACCGTCATCGCTGGTCACAACAACATCCGTGGGCGGGTCTTTCGCCACCTGCTGGACCTGAGGCTGGGCGATGAGATACATCTGTACACCGCACAGCAGCAACACATTTACGTTGTCTCGCAGACCTTGTTGATTCGAGACGACGGCGTCGCGGAGGAAATCCGTCTGGACAACGCCCAGTGGATACAGCCGACGCCAGACGAGCGCCTAACGCTTGTAAGCTGTTGGCCATTCATCAAGCCGGATCATCGGGTGGTGGTAGTAGCTTTTCCTGTGGCGGCGAGTCAGGGCGAATAGGTCTCGGGGTGGCATCGGCCT
The DNA here is from genome assembly GCA_002435875.1 of Anaerolineales bacterium UBA6131. Lineage (GTDB taxonomy): Bacteria > Chloroflexota > Anaerolineae > UBA2200 > UBA2200 > UBA6131. The sequence goes on along the minus strand of DIVN01000097.1, from coordinate 3,881 downwards.
TCGCACGAGGATCCCAGCCTTGTGCAGCAAGGGTGCGATAGAGACCCAGCCATTCATCCAGGGATAGAGTCTCCGCACGTCTGGTTTCGTCTATGCCCGCTGTCCTCAAGAGTTGCACAATCTGCGGCGCGGGTAGACAAAGGCCTCGGACAAGCGTGTTGTGCAGCTGTTTGCGCTTTTGGGCGAAACCAGCGCGGACGAGCTGGAAAAATGGTCCTACGGCATCCTTAGGAAGCGGCAATTGCTGATGAGGCTCAAGACGGATGATCTGCGAGTCCACCTTCGGACGAGGGTAGAAAGCTTCGGCGGATACGCGCGACACGAGTCGAGGACGGCCGTAGAACTGAACACTGACGCTCAGAAGGCTCATGTCTCCCGGCTGTGCGGTAAGCCTGTGCGCGACTTGATGCTGCACCATCAGGACAATCAGCGATGGTCTCGGCTCTGCTTCGAGTAGGTAGCGCAAGACGGCCGACGTGATGTAGTAGGGTATGTTGGCCACAACTTTGAAGGGGCTGTGCCCCGGCCGTGCTGGGACCAATTTGGCAAGTTCGAGCCTCAAGATATCGCCCTGCACAATCTCTACATTAGAACACTGGGCCAGCTCGGCTTGCAGGAAGCTGGTCAGTCTAGGATCGATTTCCACGGCTACTACTTGGCGAGCGTGCTCGGCAAGTGCTTGGGTCAGAATGCCTAGTCCTGCACCTATCTCCAGAACAATGTCATCTGAACTGACTTCAGCCGCGGAAATGAGCTTCGAGAGCACATGGCGATCTATCAGAAAGTTCTGGCCGAGCCCCTTGTGGGGATGCAGGTCTAAATCGCGCAGCAGGATGCGAGCATTGGATGGAGTGCCTTCCATGTCAAGCTCTAGCGGATCTCGCGCGGGTAGTTGGGGAGCATCCATGTGATCTTGGCTGCCAGCGGAACGGGCTCGAGTACGTAAACATCCACCCAGCTTTTCCACAGCACCAGATTGTCATCATCGTAACACAAGTCGATTCTGCGCCCTTTGATCGCACTCCCGGTGTCCGCGGCGGTGGCCAGCCCGTACCCAGGGACGTAGACCTGGGTGCCCAGGGCAACCACCTGTGGATCGACCGCAACAATTCCCTTTCTGGCACGCCATCCCAGGCGCGTGATTCCATACTGTGGATGGGTCAGGGGCTTACCGGCAGTTGGTGCGTTATAGGATGTGGCGAGCATGCGGATCTTGCGCCAGTAGCGAAGCACTCCATCCGGAGTGGACAACTCGTTTGTGCTGATCTGCGTGCCGTAAGAGACCTGCCTTGCCGTGGGTTTCTGCTCTAACCACTCGTCGGTGATCTCTCTTTCTCGCTCGACTCCGTCCTCGTACACCACATGGATGCGGCGTTTCTGGACTCCAGATTCTCCCGGCTGATCAGTGCGGTACTGGTCCAAGGCGAGGCTTGCGTCCGGTCTGTAGTGTGTCTCATAAGCAATGGACTTGGTTTCCAGGATCCACTCATCAATAACGCGAATGACACGGACCTCCATATCTGGCGCAATCGGAGCATCCAGAGAGGGCACCACGTAGTCCCGTCCTAACAAGTCTATCCCAGCTTCGCTGAGCAGTTGGCCCACGTTCCGTGCTTGAACTCGGGTGTAGTACTGCCTGCCGTCCGCGTTGATGGTGACCGGTTTGGCACGCTGGATCTCCACATGCATGCCAGCCGTTAGCTGTGCATTTTGGGCGGGTTGAACGCGATCCGCAAGGTAGACTGTGACCTGATGATCAGCGAGCACTTCACCAACGGTACGGGCCAGAGTGTAAGCTGCTATCTGAATCCCACCATCGTTTATGGAGAGGGGTATGGCACGCTGCAGGCGGATACGTGTCCAGGCCAGTTCGCGCTCTGCATCAGTGGGAAGAATCCGTGCCAGCAGAGGCCAGCGAGAAGGCTGCCACTGGTACTGTGGCAGATTGCGGTCCGAGCTGGCTCGCTTGCCATCGAGAAAGATGGCGTCAGGAGGCTCGAAGTCGACCCCTACCTCTCGCAGTACATCACTCACCGCGTCGCTATGCGAGTAATGCACGCGGAGTTGGCCGTCGGCATCGATCACGATGGGCCGCGCTTTCCAAACCCGTATCACCAGGCTGTCTTTCACGGCGGTTATCGTGTTGGGTATGATGATGTCCTCTGGGCGGACGCTAACCCCGGCCTCGCGAAGCACTGCACCAATGGATCGCTGGTGGGTGCGCAAGACCCAGACGCTGCCATTAACCTCGAGACGCACATGAGTTGCCGAATTTGTGTAGCGGCTGTACATGCCGGTCAGCACTACTGCGATGAGCAGTAAGCTGGCCAACCCTGGGTGCGTACGGCAAACCGCAGGGTGCAGGATGGAGCGACTAGCAGAGCTGAGATCGGATGCCGGAGATTCTACGAGCGAGCCTGTGCTCAGGCGAGCTTGGGTTGACAATGGCGTTCTCTCAGTGCGGGCTATGGGCATTTGACTGATCTGGCAGCTGACTCACCGGCCAGGTATCCTGTTGAGAATGCCGCCTGGAGATTGTATCCCCCTGTGTCGGCATCTATGTCTATGACCTCGCCACAGAAGAATAGCCCCCGAACCAGACGTGACTCGAGCGTACGGGGATCAATTTCACGGGTGTCGACGCCTCCCGCGGTCACAATTGCCTCTGACAGGGGGCGCGAGCCGATTACGGTGATCCGTAGATCTTGGAGCATGCCGGCTAGGCGCCTCCGCTCATCAACCGTTATTTGGTGGCCTGGTTTGTTTGGCACTATGCTCAAAAGGTGTAGGAATGTGCTTACTAGCCGCTCGGGTAGGAGTGTGGCCAGGATACTCGAAATCTGCTTGCGGCTGGCTGTCCGCAGTTCGTGCAGTAGACGCTCGTCCAGTTCCTGCACGGTCAGGCCCGGCTTCAGGCAAATGGCGAGTTGTACGCTGCCGTCCTCCAGCGCCACAATGGCACGCCTACTCAGCGCCAGGACCGTTGGCCCGGATACGCCAAAGTGCGTGAACAGGAGGTCGCCGAAGTCATCCGCGATGGGCTTGTTGTTGGAGAGCAGGGTCACTCGCACATTGCGCAGGCTCAGCCCCTGCAATGGGGGGACCCAGGGTTCTTCCGTCAGTAGTGGGACAAGCGCTGGCCTTACGTCCACGATCGTGTGTCCTGCTTGTGCGGCCAGTCGGTAGCCATCGCCGGTGGAGCCGGTACGAGGGTAGGACGCACCTCCCGTGGCCAGGACTACCGCCGCGGCAGGTATGGCTTGATGTTTGGCCTCTACACCCGTCACTTGTCCCGATGCGATCAGCAGTTTATCGGCAGGACGCTGGCGCTCCACCTGGACGCCGTTGGTTAGCAGATAGCCTTCAAGAGCTGCCACGATCTCATTGGCGTCGCCGGAAGCCGGGAAGACACGATGGCCGCGCTCTACTACCGTACTGACACCCCTATTGGCAAGCCAATCCAGTAGGTCCGCAGCGAAGAAGCGCGAAAACGCGCTATACAGGAATCGGCCTTGTGGACCAAAATGTGACACAAAGTCCGCTAGACTGGTCTGATTGGTGAGGTTGCATCGGCCTTTGCCAGTGAGGCGCAGCTTGTTGCCCAGACGAGGAGTCTTTTCGAGCAGTAAGACATGCGCACCGCATTCAGCAGCGCGACCAGCCGCGAACATTCCTGAGGCGCCACCGCCTACCACGACAACCTGTGTGATGCTTACCCCCAAGAACCGAAAGAGGGTGTGCGCTTTGGCCACCCTCTGCCGTAATTACAGGTCGTGCACCCCCTGTTGATGCCGACGCACCAGCTTGCCTCGGCCAGCCAGCTCCGATCAGGCTCCCCTGCGGCACCCAGAGGTGGCTGCTTACCGTTGCTTCCTTCCGGA
>DIVN01000246.1 GCA_002435875.1 Anaerolineales bacterium UBA6131 | reverse complement strand
TCGGGGAAGTCGTCGCTGGCCTTTGATACGATCTATGCTGAAGGACAGCGGCGCTATGTCGAGTCACTTTCGGCGTACGCCAGGCAGTTTCTGGGTCAGATGGACAAGCCCGACGTTGACAGCATTGAGGGCCTGTCGCCGGCGATCAGCATCGACCAGAAGGGAGTGGGCCGCAACCCACGCTCGACCGTGGGCACCATCACCGAAGTCTACGATTACTTGCGGCTGCTCTTCGCTCGGGTAGGGATCCCGCACTGTCCCAAGTGCGGCCGCCCCGTGGTTGGGCAGACGGTGCAGGAGATTGTGGATGCCATCCTGGCATTCCCGACGGGCAGTCGGGCAATGGTACTGGCGCCGCTGATCAAGGACCGCAAAGGTGAGCACCACCGCGTGTTTGAAGACATCAAGCGGTTAGGGTTTGTCCGAGCACGCGTGAATGGCGAGGTACGCGACGTCAACGAAGAGATCGTACTCGAGCGCTACAAGATGCACACGATCGAGGCCGTAGTTGACCGCATCGTGATCGGGGAGACGACCGAGGCTGATGCGGCGTCTGACCGCACGCGCCTAGCTGATTCAGTAGAGACGGCGCTGAAGCTGGGAGGCGGACTGATCAAGGTCGTGCTGCAGGATGACAGCGAGCATGTGTACTCGGAGCGTATGTCCTGTGCATATTGTGGGATCAGCCTCTCGGAGCTAGAGCCCCGCAACTTTTCCTTCAACAGCCCACACGGAGCTTGCCCCACGTGTACCGGTCTGGGCAGCCTGCTGGAGATCGACGCCGAGCTGGTGCTCCCAGATCAGACTATCACCATCGAGGATGGGGCGATTGCTCCGAGCCCCTGGAACCTGGCACGCAACAACGATGAGGACAGCTATGTGGCGCAACTGCTCGAGGCACTGGCGAGGAGCATGCATTTCTCCCTGCAGACGCCCGTTGGCGAGTTATCCGAGGCACAGCGGCAGGCGCTGTTATACGGTACTGGTGACAAGGCCGTCGAGCTGCGCTATCGCAACCGGTTCGGCCACTTGAGGGATTATGAGACCACCTTCGAGGGGGTGATCCCGAACCTGAAGCGCCGCTACGAAGAAAGCACCTCTGATTATGCACGCGAGCAGATCGAGGCGTTCATGAGCACGCGACCGTGCCCCACGTGCGAGGGTAAGCGACTCAAGCCGGAGAGCCTGGCAGTTACCGTAGCGGACAAGTCGATCGTGGACGTGACTTCGTTCTCGGTCTTGCAGGCTACGGGGTGGGTGGACGGCTTGCCGCGCGTGCTGAACGAGAGAGACCAGCTGATTGGCCGGCAGGTGCTGAAGGAGCTGCGCGGGCGGCTGCGCTTTATGCTGGATGTTGGGCTGGAATACCTGACCCTCGATCGGCCGGCGGCGACACTATCTGGCGGAGAAGCACAGCGTATCCGATTGGCCACGCAGATTGGATCACAACTGATGGGGGTGATATACATCCTCGATGAGCCGAGCGTAGGCCTGCACCAGCGAGACAATCGACGCTTGATTGACACCCTGATGGGGATGCGTAATCTTGGCAACAGCATGCTTGTGGTGGAGCACGATGAGGAGACCATCCGGTCGGCGGACTATGTCGTGGATCTGGGACCGGGTGCCGGTGACCACGGCGGAGAGGTGGTTGTCGCCGGTACAGTGGATGAAGTCATGGCCTGTCCTGCTTCGATCACCGGGCAGTACCTGCGTGGAGATGCTGGGGTGCCTGTGCCGAAGAAGAGACGGACGGGCAAAGGGGAGTTCGTCAGCATCCGCGGCGCCGCGGCTAATAACCTGAAGCGTATCGATGTGGACTTGCCTTTGGGGTGCTTTGTGTGCGTAACGGGGGTGTCAGGCTCTGGCAAGTCCAGCCTGGTCATTGAGGTGCTGTACAAGGCCTTGATGCAGCACATGTACGGCAGCAAGGATCGTCCTGGCCCCTATGACACTATAGAAGGGCTGCAACATCTCGACAAAGTAGTGGACATAAACCAGGCACCAATCGGGCGCACACCGCGCTCGAATCCCGCGACCTACACGACCTTGTTCACTCCGATGCGTGAGCTGTTCGCTTCCTTGCCCGAAGCCAAGATGCGAGGTTACGGGCCAGGTAGATTCTCCTTCAACATCAAGGGAGGGCGCTGCGAGGCCTGCCACGGCGATGGCATCATCCGCATTGAGATGCAGTTCCTGCCGGACGTGTACGTGCCATGCGAGGTGTGCCATGGGCGACGCTACAACCGCGAGGCCCTGGAGATACGGTTCAAAGGCGCAAATATCGCGGATGTGCTGGAAATGACGGTGGACGAGGCATTGGAGTTCTTTGCGCACATTCCCAAGCTCAAGAGCAAGCTAGAGACACTGCACCAGGTCGGGCTGGGCTACATACGATTGGGACAGTCAGCGACGACGCTGTCGGGCGGCGAGGCGCAACGTATCAAGTTGTCGCGTGAGCTGTCTCGGAGAGCCACGGGGCGCACGCTGTACCTGCTGGATGAGCCAACCACTGGTCTGCACTTTGCGGATATTGAAAAGTTGCTTGGCGTACTGAGCAGGTTGGTGGATACGGGCAACACGGTGGTTGTGATCGAGCACAACCTGGATGTGATCAAGTCCGCCGATTGGGTGATCGACCTTGGTCCCGAAGGCGGGGATGCAGGAGGCCTAGTGATCGCACAAGGCAGTCCCGAGCACGTGGCCCAGAAGGCGACGTCATACACCGGTCAGTTTCTAAAGCCGCTTCTAATACAGTAGGCTTCGTGTAGTCGTGGCGCATCTCTATAAGTATTAGAACTAGTGTTCTTATAGACAAGCGAAGAGACTACACGAAGCCTGATGTAGCCTATTTTTGATACTTGTCGAGCAGGAGCCCCAGGTCTTCGCGGACGCGCTGTGGCACCAGGTCAGGCTGAGTGATCATGGCCGTGGCCAACGCTGAAGCACATTTACAGTCGCGCGGTGGGGCCTTGGCCAGCATAGGGGCGAGGTGGCCCAGGGCCTGCTTCGTCACATCTGCATTCGCTTTGAGGTTGTCAAGCAGCATCTCCAGCGTTACCGGCTCCTCCGTCTCGTGCCAGACATCATAGTCCGTGACGTGGCCCATGACCGCATAGCAGATCTCTGCTTCGCGAGCCAGCTTGGCCTCGGGCAGGGCAGTCATGCCGATAATATCCACACCCCATTGCCTGTAGATGCGCGATTCGGCCTTGGTCGAGAATTGCGGCCCCTCGATCACGATGAAGGTACCTCCTTGATGGACCGTTGCACCCGTCTTTTGCACGGCCTGGAAAACCAGTCTGCTGAGCTGCGGGCAGAAGGGCTGGTCAAAGCTTACATGCACCACCAGTCCATCGCCAAAGAACGTGCTGCGTCGCCCCTTGGTCTGGTCGAACACCTGGTCTGGAATGACAATGTGACGCGGGGCATAGTCCTCACGCATGCTCCCGCAGGCGCTGATAGAGACGATGTACTGCACCCCCAGTGACTTGAGGGCGTAGATGTTGGCGCGGGAGTTAAGCTCGCTTGGCATAATCCGATGACCGCGACCATGGCGAGGAAGGAAGGCCGTGCGCAGGCCAGCCAGATTGCCGACGACGATGACGTCGCTTGGCGCACCAAAGGGGGTCTTGACCTTGACTTCTTGCACGTCGGTAAGGCTTTCGACGTCATAAACACCCGAACCACCTATCACACCCAGAACAGCTGATTCCATAACCACAACTCCTTCCAATGTAATGAATGGTTCATGCTTGCTGGCACAGACAATGTGAAGATTGATTATAGAGCAGGCGTCGAGCACGGCAAACAAGAGAGGGGGCCGCAGGCAAGTGCAGCCCCCTCTACGAAGGTGGAGATGGCGGGAATCGAACCCGCGTCCGAAAAGTTCGGCCAGAGACATCCTACAAGCTTAGTCGGCTCTTTGTTGTCGCCCCCGGGCACCTCAACCGACCGAGTTACCAAAGGGCCAGCCGATACCTCCTTGCGGAGGCCTTAGTCCACCGCTATCGGCGTAACGGCGGCTGCGCTCCGGCTATGATGACGCCCAGTTCCGTCCCACCGGAGAGAGAACGAAGTGAGCGTGGCCACTCGAAGTGGCCGGGCTTTTGTCTACGCTATGCTGCTAGGCAGCAACGGCGTAGGCATACGCCGGTGTTCGTGCTGTGTTGGCACTTGAAGTTTGCCCCTGTTTTACGAGGTGGAGGTACCTCTGCTTGCAGTCTCGAGCCAGCCCTCCCCGTCGAAGCCTGTCATCCCCGAGATGCCATATTATGCCACGCCTTGAGCCAAAAGGCAAATCAGTCCAGCCGCCCCTTGATTTCGCGCTGGAGCCGGCGCTCCGTTTCACGTTGGTCGATGGCGTCACGCTTGTCGTAGAGCTTTTTGCCGCGGGCCAGGGCAATCTGGACCTTGGCCCGGTTGTTCTTCAGATACAAGCGCAGGGGCACGATAGTCAGTCCCTTTTCCTGAGTCGCCGCAGCCAGGCGCACGATCTGTCTGCGATGCAACAGCAGACGTCGATCGCGCCGGGGATCGGGGTTCTCGCGGCTGCCAGCGGCATAGGGTGAGACATGGACATTCATGAGCCAGGCCTGCCCAGCTCGAATCTGCACATAACTATCGCGCAGGTTCACACGCCCCTCGCGGATAGACTTGATCTCCGTACCTGTGAGGGCGATGCCGGCCTCCAGGTCGTCAAAAAGAAAATAGTCGTGGTAGGCCTTGCGATTGGTGGCTACAGTCTTGAATTGCTCGGTCATAGGCTCAGCTGCTCACGAAGCGAGACAATGGCTGCTTCCAGAGGCGGATCCGCGCCGGCAGCAATATCCTCGGCAGTACGATCCACCGCTATGTCGGGCACGAGACCTTCCCCCTGAATGGCGCGTCCGTTGGGCGTGTACCAGCGTCGGATGGTGAGCTGCACGGCCGAACCGTCACTGAGGCGCTCCGTGGTCTGCACCGAGCCTTTGCCGAAGGTTGTCTCGCCAATCAGCAGGCCGCGCTCCTGATCCTGAACGGCGCCAGCGACGATTTCGGAAGCGCTGGCACTCATGCCATCAACGAGAATCACGAGTGGCAAGTCAGTGGCGGCGCCGCCAGGCTGCACGCGGTGGAGGATTTCATCACCATCACGCGTGCGCTCGGATAGGATGAGGCCCTGGCTCAGGAACTGGCTGGCCACCTCCTCCGCGACGTACAGGTAGCCCCCAGGATTGCCCCGCAGGTCGAAGATCAACGCTCGTGCGCCCTGAGTTCGGAGCTGTTTGATTGCCGCCACCACTTCCTTGGGGGCGCGCGCGTTGAACTCGTAGAGCGCGAGGTAGCCGAGCTGACCGTCCAGCATGCGCGATTCAGTCGTAGCGACAGAGATCGTGCTGCGCACTAGGCTGACCTCGAAAGCAGGTACGTCGAGGCGCTGAATCAAAAGACGCACCGTGCTGTTCGTCGGACCCCTGATCAGCAGAACGGCCTGGTTGAGATCCAGACCTGCCAGGTCACGGCCGTCGACAGCGAGAATCACGTCACCCGGCTGCAGGCCAGCGCGCTCAGCAGGCGTGCCAGGCAGGGGTTTGACGATCTGCACCAACCCGTCATCGGTCGAGTTCACCGTGGCGCCAATGCCGCTGAATTCTCCCTCCAGGTCCTGGCGGAACATGTCTGCCTGTGAGGGTTCAAGAAAGACAGAGTGGCGGTCGCCAAGCGACGCTAGCATTCCGCGAATGGCCCCGTATATCATGCGGGTGCCGTCCAGCGGCTCCTCGGTGAAGAACTGGCGCTTGACGAGCCGCCAGGCCTCTTCAAAGAGGCGGAACTGGGCGGCTTGTTCCGCAGAATCGCTGGATGACAAGGGTGACCAGGCTGCAGGTAGCAGATAACGTCCTACGCCAAGGCCTGCCGCGAACGTGCTAGCGGCCAAGGCCACGACAAGCATCATCGTGATGATATTGCTGCGCGTTTCTGTCACTTCTGGTGTGCTCCTACACACATGCCAAACATTCTAGCATGGCCCACGCAGATTCGCAAGAAGACAGGACGGCAGGGGAGGGCCACTTGGAGACTTGTACTGTGTCGTGTCAGAGCCAAGGCACAGCATTCACCGTTGGCAGGATTATGTCGACTTATCGACATCCGCTCTACATAAGGTCTATAGTGCGAAGTTCCGCATTGCCAAAAGGGGCTCTAAGTGCCCGGCTGATCCGCAAAGCACTGGCGTACCTGGTCAGCGCTCTCGCACCCCAGCGCACTGTCCAGCGCATGCCGGAGTGCACCGAAATCCAATTGACGCACGCGTGCCTTGACCAGAGGAATCAGCGCAGGACTCATACTGAGCTCGTCCAGGCTGAGGCCGACCAACAGCGGCACGGCCTGCGGATTGCCAGCCATCTCGCCGCACAGGCCAACCCACTTGCCAGCCCGGTGTGCTTCAGAGACCACCTGGTGGATCAGGCGCACGACCGCCGGGTGGAATGGATCGCAGAGGCGCTCCAGCGCGGCATTGCCACGCTCGCAAGCCATGATGTACTGCACTAGATCATTTGTTCCAATGCTGAAAAAGTCGACCTCGCGCGACAGCAGATCGACGATCAGCGCTGCGGCCGGCGCCTCAACCATCGTCCCAATCTCAATGCGCTCCGCGGTAGTGCTGCCCTCCGATCTACTCATCTGCTGGGCTTCTGACAGCAGCGCTTTGGCCGCACGCACCTCCTCGACGGTTGTCACCATCGGGAATACGACGCGCAGCCGATGCCCGGCGCTGGCCCGCACGATGGCCCGGAGCTGCGGCTCAAACAGCTCGGGTCTGGCCAAGGCCAGATGGGTGCCCCGACAACCCAAAGCGGGATTGGACTCGGTCCCATTCTCCAGATAGCTGACCTGCTTGTCCCCGCCAATATCTACGGTACGGATGGTTACAGGCCTGCCCTGCATTATGTCTAGTACATTCGTATAGCTCTGGTACTGCTCTTCTTCGTCAGGCGCCGCGGGGCGGCTGAGGAAGAGGTACTCGGTGCGGAACAGTCCGACACCATCGGCACCATTGGACACGGCCAGCCGAGCGGAGCTTTCATCCCCGATGTTGGCCTCCACAGCGATCTGTCGTCCGTCCATGGTGCATACCAGCGACTGGTCCACCTCGTTCGTCGTCACCAGAGTAGCCGACGATCTCGCCAAAGCGTCCGCGTAGCGGGCCATTGTGGCGGCATCGGGACGCACAATTACGAGCCCTATGTCGCCGTCCACCAGCACCCGCTCCCCATCGGCGATATCCAGCAGCGCTTTGCCGATGGCGAGCACGCTAGGTGTGCCTGCTGAGCGCGCGATAATCGCGGCGTGCGAGCTAACTCCGCCGCGGACGGCGCAGAAGGCTTTTGCTCCACGCTGCAAGAAGCGCAAGATCTCCGAAGGTGTAAGATCTTGGGCCAGTACGATCGTCTGTGTGCCTACCGAATGCTGGCCGTTATTGTTTTCGGCGCGAGCGAGGATGCGCCTGAGGCGCAAGCTCACGTCCTCCAGGTCGGCAACCCGCTGCACGAACGGCTCGACGCGCAGGGCTCGCAGCTTGCGGATGTACTTGCCGAAGGCATGGTTTACCGCATCCTCGGCACCCTCGCCGCGCTTGATGCGGCGTCGCGCGTCGCCGATAAGTTCGGGATCCTCGAGAAAGAGCTGGTGGTCCGCGATGACCTGTGCAGCTTGCTCCCCAGCCAGGTCCCTGGCCTGGCGCTCCAGAACGACGAGCTGCTCCCGGGCCTGCTCCAATGCTGTGCTAAGCCGTTGTAGCTCTTGCGCAGCGCTGGAGTCAACACCGGAGCGCTGTACCGGAGCGCCAGCCGGTTGGTACGAGACTGCATAGCCAAAGGCCACACCAGGGGAGGCTGGCAGGCCTTTGAGAACGCGCATATCAGCCAAGATCATGTCTCACGCTGCCCTTGTGCCCGTCTACCAACCCAAAAGGCCAACCCAGGTGCCCAAGAGACCAAACACAAACACCCAAACAATGACCGTGAGCGGCGAGCGCTTGCGCAGCAGCCACCAGACGACCATCGTCAGAGTCAAAGGCAGCAATCCCTTGAGGATCTTGTCGAAGATATCCGCCTGCAGACGGACCTGCTGAGGCCCGATACGAATGATCGCCTTGGTCGACAGGCTGACCACGGTGGCGGTGAGCGCTCCGACGACCGACATGGCCACCGCTGATGATGCCTCCATAATGTCGTGCAGCAAGCCCGCCCGCAGGATGCGCTCCACCGCAACTTTGCCCCAGCGGTAGCCCTGCATCCAGGAAACGTAGCTGATGCCGACGATGGCGGCGGTGATCAGCACGACGTAGAGGATGGGCCCAAGCAACAAGCCATCTTGGGCCAGGCCGATGCCAAGGGTCAGCAGAATCGGGGTGATCAGGCCCTGGGTCAGCGAGTCGCCGATGCCTGCAAGAGGTCCCATCAGGCCGGTCTTGACGCTGTTGATCGCTTCGTCAGTCAACTCGGTGTTGCCCAGCGCGCGCTCCTCCTCCATGGCAGCTGCCACGCCGTGCACCACTGCCCCAACATTGGGCTCGGTGTTGAAGTACAAGAGATGGCGCTGGAGTGCGGCCGCGATCTGCTCCTTGGTGGAGTAGAGCTTGCGAATGATAGGGCTCATGCCATGCGCAAAACCGAGCCCCTGCATGCGCTCATAGTTGTAGCAAGAGTGGGAGAACGTCAACCAGCGGAACCAGGCTCCGAGCAGATCGTTTCGCGAGAGCAGACGCTCAGTGCTCTCCCGCTGTCGGGCGTCGCTGGTTGCGGCTTCAGCCTCCCGCTGGCGCGAGAGGTGCCCGGCGTACTGGATGTGCAACACGCCGCCGGCCAGGCCAAACAAGGCAACCACGAACACAGGCAAGCCAAGGTAGACCACGGCAAGGAAACCCATCAAGAAGAATGGCATAACCCGCCAGGTGGCAACATACGAGAGGAGCATGCCGATACCCACTGCCGGCAACATACCGCCGACCATGGCCAGGCCCTCAACCAGCTTGGGTGGCACCAGACTCATGACCGCCTGCACGCCACTTGAGGCGTTGTAGACCACAAGGAAGGCGGGCACACCGTAGAGCACGAGCATGAGCAGCTGGCCAGGCAAGAGGTTAACCAGACCTACACCGCGGGCATCACCCTTGCGGGCGAAAGCATCGGCCCAGTGCACAAACAGCGAGTCCGCCGCCATGCGGAAGAACCAGATGCCACTGCCAAGCAAGCCCAGCGGCACGACCAGGGCCACTGCGGCCGCAGCATCGAGGCCGCCGGCGATTCCCAGCGCAGTGCCAATATAGCCGGCGAAGATCAAGTCGCCAGGGAGAGTACCTCCAGTGGAAATGAACCCCAAATAGATGGCGTTAATGGCAGCGCCCAGCTGCATGCCCATGCGCCAGTCTCCAAGAATCGCGCCAACGATGGTCCCCGCTACAAGTGGGCGGTACACTGTGTAGTATCCGACGCCCAGGAACCATGTGCTGGAACCTAGGTAGGCTGCCAGAGCAACCAGCAAAGCCTGACCAATCGTTACCTGCATACGAACACCTCCATCTCCTTTTTATCCTGCCCGTCTATCAGCCGATCAACGAAGCGCATTCATGGGCACTGCCTTGCCCTTGGCCACTGTCGGATCGAACTCTATACGGTGCTCTTCGGGCACCATCTGGATGTACACACGAATCCCGGCGTCAACAAGGGTACAGAGGGCTTCGACCTGGGTCGGCGTGACAGCCACGTTCTTGGAGAGACGGGTGGCCCCAGGCACCGCCGCCAGACCACCAAGGTTGAGTTCCGAAAATGGTAGCCCTTGCTGCAACAAGTCAACAGCCACAAGAGGTGACCTGATCAGGACCAGCGCTGGCGATGCGCGAGAGGCGGGAATAGCGATGCTGCCCGCCGCCTGCTGCGTAGCGACGACGTGCACCTGGGTGCCGGGGGGAGCGGCGGCGCCGTATACTCCCTGCATGAAAGAGTCCTTAGCCAACGCGTCGTCTACGATCCAAATCTCACGCAAGCGGAGGTGCCGGACCCACTTGACCGCCACCTGCCCGTGAATGAAGCGATCGTCAACGCGAACGAACAATCTTTCTTCCATGGCCCTTCCTAGTTGGTCTCGTGCCCGCGGTGTCTGGCCAGCGCAAGGCCGAGATCGCACACGGAGGCGCGACCCTTGCGCAACACGTACTTGGCCAGCTCGGGCAGTGGCATCATGTCACGGCTGAGGAGTGCCTCGAGCAACATCGCTAGGTTCATACCACATAGGCAGTGGAAGGGCTCCTCGCGAAGCGCAGCGGCGACCGTGTTTGCTGGCGTGCCGCCGAACATATCGACCATTATCAATACGCCTTCACCAGTATCCACATGGGTGATCGCCTCGCGCAGGCTTTGCCGGAATGACTCTGGCCCATCCTCGCTGCGCAGGCCGAGAGCGCAGGCCTGGCCCTGCTCGCCCAGGATGAGCTCGGCCGAATCAAGCAGGGCCTGCGCCGCGGGCCCATGCGATAGCAGCACGACGCCAATCATGTGCCTCCTCACTCTGCACGATAACAGAAATGCCCCGAGCGAAATGCTCGGGGCAACAGCGCGCTCAGAACGCAAAGCAACGCACAGCTACCTTCTTTCATCCGGACTATACCGTC
>DIVN01000270.1 GCA_002435875.1 Anaerolineales bacterium UBA6131 | reverse complement strand
CGAGGCGCAGGAAGCGCTGAGTGCCGCCGACCAGGAAATCCGTCGGACCATGGATTGGCTGGAGGAGCGGCTTAACCACTGGCGCAATGAAATGCAGCGGCGGCAGCAAGCCGTGCGCCTGGCAGAGGTTGCGCTGGCGCGTTGCGAAGCCTCTGACACTCGTGATCAACCAGCCTATTGCGGAGCCTACGAGCGCGCCCTCCTCGACGCCAAGGTTCGCCTGGCCGAAGCCGAAGCCGAGTTGCGCAACGTGCAGCAGTGGACGCGGCTGGTGCAGCAATCCGTTGCCGACTATCAAGTGCAGGCGCAGCGGCTGGCGACGATGCTCGGCAGCGACCTCCCCAAGGCGACGGCGTTGCTGGGTCGAAAGGTCGCCGACCTACAAGCTTATGTGACGATCGCCGCACCATCCGGCGGGACTGGCCATTCCACCATACCGCCGATGCAGGCGGTGGCCAACACGTTCACGACGAGCGTGAGACTGGCGGCAGTGGACGCTAGCCTGACGGGAGCAGCCATTGCCATAACCAACTCGCTGGTCAGCGATGTGCGCCAGGCCCTGGGCGAGCACGGCGAGCAGATTGCCGCCGATCTGCTGAGCAAGAAGTTTGGCCTCCAGGAACTCCCGTTTGACCAACCAAAACATGGATTCGATCGGGTGTTTACCGCGCCTGGCGTACCGCTGATCGTTATGGAATCCAAGGTCAATCTGCAGGGGCAGTTCCATCCCGGTCAGACTCAGGCGGGACAGCAAGGAGCACCGGATTGGATCGCCGCGCACGGCCAGAAGATGAGCGACCCCAGTTCTGCAGAATGGAGTCCGGCCAATGAGCGCGTTGCTGCACTCGTCAGCGAGATCGGACCGGAGAACGTACCAGCCGTGGCCGTTGTCATGCAGACAGAGACAGGCCGGGCTGATGTCTACTATCGCGCACCAGGCAACACGGGCTGGCAACCCTTGCAGGATGGCGTGTCTTTGGCCGATGCTCTGCGCGGGTCATCGGCTCCTGGTCCTGGACCGCTCTCACCTCCCGAATTTCGCGAAGGGAATCTCGGCGCGCAAGAGCGCGGCGGATGAGGAGGCGGAGATGGCAACCTTGAGCGCAACCATAGCCCAACTGGACGCAGCCTGGAGAAGACTGCGTCTGCGATGGGAAGGCACCAGAGCATTGTGGAGTGACTCTGTGCAGCACGACTTTGAGGTTCAATACTGGACTCCTTTGGAGCGCCAGGTGCAAGTCACGCACCGAGAGATGCAGGCGCTGTCTGAGATGGTCGCCCAAGCGCTACGCAATGTGAGGTAGCGCCGCGAAGATAGAATGGTACTTTCCCGGGGAGGGCTCTGCTAGAAGCCGACCACGCAGTGCGGCATGACCTATGTGTACTGGCCCAAATGTCGAGGATTCACTTCAGGGGAGGTGATCATTGTCACAACAGAATCTTGTCCAGCGGATGCGCAATGATCTTCGCATTCTCCATAGAGCTAATGCCGAGTTCGCGCAGGCTTCTGCAGCTACCTCAGCCTGCGCCAAGCAAGGGAGGGAGACAGCTGACGAGGCGATACGGGAAGCGAGGCAGAAAGCGGCATTACAGGCTTCGCAATTGGCAGCAGCCAATCGTCTGCCAGAGTCGGTGTCCCCCCTCTTAGCCGACATCGGGCTCAGTACGAAACCTGCCAAATCCTCTGATCCTAACAAGAATCGACTGACGGGTGGTCTGGGAAGTCAATCACCCTTCTCTGGGCATGAGGATCTGCCCGCTTCCGCCCTGCGCTTGCAGGATGCAGTGCGCTTGCTTGTGCAACGTCGGGTGCGTGGTGCTTCCAGGTCTGCTTTCGCCTTCCTAGTCTTCTCCTTTGGACTGTTTGGGTTGTTCACAACTGGCTTGGCTGGAGGTCACATCGGCTGGGACGTGTTGAGCCTTATTCATGTCGTAGCCCAGTGCGTTATGGTGTTTGCAGCCGTGCGCTTCGTATGGGCATTGGTCACCGGCAGCAGAAAGCTCACTCTCTATGAGCGGAACTTGAAGTGCATCCATTGTGGTGCAGCGGTATCGACGAGAGACCTGATCTGTCCCAACTGCAAAGCCTGGCTAGAGAGTAGGCGAGGGACTGGCCGCTAGGACAAGAGGGTACTACTGCAGTCGCTGTGCTGACTCAGCTCAGGAGACTGACACAAGCCACCCCAACCATGGCGACTGCCTGGAACGTGCTGAAACCTGTCCGGGTCTCAGATCTGTACTGAGACAGGTACACCAGCGAGAGGGGCTGAGCGGCGCAGCGTGGGCAGAGATGCGCGATCCCAAGTACCCCGGCAGATTCAGCAGGCAGGGCATCCGGCTCGGCAGATTTTCGACTTCGACAATGGGTGGAGGTGCCTAGTGACATCGCAACGTGACCTCATCAAGCAAATCCAGACGGAGGCGGGCCGCCTTTTGCAGGCTGCTGTGCCAGATGCGCAGCACTGGACTGACCGCTGGCTGGAGCAGCTCGAGCGAGAATACCAGCAACGCCGTGCTGACATTGAGAGCCGCCACAATCAGGCGATCGAAGAGGCAGGCACGGCGCACAAGATCGTTTTCGCCGAAGTGGCCGGCAGACTGGCGGCATTGGAGGAATCGGCAGGGTTGTTGGCCGCATCTTGGGACAATCCACTCTGGAACTCCTGGAATGCACCCGTGCATGGACTTCCCGAAGTCGTCCGTGTTGGAGCACTGACAGAGACAGGTGCTGGCGTGAGCGTGACGATGGCTGCGCTTCTGCCTGTAATCGGTGCGCGCGCAGTGATGTTCAAGGCACCCAATCAGGCCAAGATGATCGCAGTCAATGGCGTTCAATCCGTGCTCTTGCGTCTGTTGGCCACCATCCCGCCCGGGAAACTGCACTTCACTTTCATGGACCCTGTTGGCCTGGGTCAGAACGTGGCAGCCTTCATGCACTTGGCCGACTATGATGAGGCGCTGGTCACAGGCAAAGCCTGGACTGAGCCTCAACATATCGAACAGCGCCTGGCTGACCTGACCGAACACATGGAGAACGTCATCCAGAAGTACCTTCGAAACCAGTTCGCCACCATTGAGGACTACAATGCCCTGGCCGGCGAGATCGCCGAGCCGTATCGGGTGCTGGCGGTCTTTGACTTCCCTGCCAATTTCAGCGAAACCGCAGCACGCCGGCTGGTCAGCATTGCTCAAAATGGCCCGCGTTGCGGTGTCCACACGATTGTCTTGGTGGACACCAGCAAACCCCTGCCCCACGGTTTCAGTCTCGCAGACTTGCAGGCCAATGCCTACGTCATTGCATGGGATAGCAAGCGCTTTGTCTGGCAGGACGAGGACTTCAAGGACTGCCTGCTGGAATTGGACTCGCCACCCGATACCGAACTCACCAACCGCATTCTGCAGTCGGTAGGAGAAGCCGCCAAGGAATCCAGCAAAGTAGAGGTTCCATTTGAGCGCGTCGCTCCACCAGCCGATCAGTGGTGGGCAGCCGACGCGCAACAGGGATTGCGCGCACCGCTTGGACCCGCAGGGGCGCGCCGACTCCAGTATCTCGACCTCGGCCAGGGCACGGCCCAGCATGCGCTTGTCGCCGGCAAGACTGGTGCGGGCAAGTCCACTTTGCTCCATACCCTCATCACCAACCTGGCGCTCGCCTACAGCCCCGATGAGGTGGAACTCTACCTGGTGGATTTCAAGAAGGGTGTAGAGTTCAAGACCTACGCCACGCACCGACTGCCCCATGCGCGTGTCGTCGCCATTGAGAGCGAGCGCGAGTTCGGCTTGAGCGTGATCCAGGGGCTGGATTGGGAACTCAAACGACGCGGTGATTTGTTCCGGGCCAAGGGAGTTGACCACATCGCGGACTATCGGCAAAAGACGAACC
>DIVN01000081.1 GCA_002435875.1 Anaerolineales bacterium UBA6131 | reverse complement strand
AGATCTTCCCGTTGCTCATCGTGGGGGTTTTTACGGTGGGCGTTATCCGCGGTTTCATCAACCCGGTGTGGATTCAGACCCTGGCGGGACAGAACACCGTCTTTGCCAACGTTGTAGGTGTGCTCTTTGGTGTGTTCATGTACTTCCCGACGCTGGTGGAAGTGCCCATCGCCAAACTCTTCTTGAGCCTGGGCATGCACCGCGGTCCGCTTCTGGCCTACCTGATGTCCGATCCGGAGCTGAGCCTGCAGAGCATCCTGATCACCAGCAGCATCATCGGCAAGCTCAAGGCCTGGACCTACGTGGGCTGGGTGGCCATATTCAGCACACTGGCCGGCCTCCTCTACGGGGCCTGGGTGGACGGCACAAGCATCTGGGTGATAGGCCTGCTGTTGCTCGGCGGCGTCTCTGCCTTGATCGTGACGTTGGGCTGGGTAGAACGCCGGCAAGATGCCCGTGAGGCCGCTCGCGCGCAGGCATCGCGGGCTGGAGCCTTGGTTTCGAAGTAGGGCGCTGTGTCGCCCCTGAGGAAAGATGATCAGGAGGAGAAAGCAAATATGGATATCAAGATTCTGGGCATTGGCTGCCCCAAGTGCAAACGTGTCGAAGAGTTGGCCAAGCAAGCCGCGCATCAGGTTGGCGTGGAGGCTACATTCGACCACGTCACTGAGATGAACAAGATCATGGAGTATCCCATCCTGGGGACGCCAGGGCTGGTGATCGAGGGCAAGGTTGTCTCTTCGGGCCGCATCCCGCAGGTGCAAGAGATCGTGAACTGGATCAAAGAGGCGCAGAGCGAGTAGGATTGCTTCAGGCATGCCTGCGGCGGTCCACCGCCACCCAACGGCGGCAGTGTGGGCGAAGAGTCGCGCAAATGGGTGCGTCTGCACGGGCGCGAAATTGGCGAGCGACAATCCAGGGAGGAAAAGTTGATGCTGACCGGCGCCAAGCTGACATCCGAGTGGCTTGCGCAGTACATCCGCGAGCACGGCGGAGTCATGACTATCCGACGCGATTGGGTAGTGGATTGATGAATGGCCTATGAGGGCCCATCCGGTCGGGTGGGCAAACCAGATGATGCGGGAGATTATGTCACCCTACAAGCGGATGAGCTGACCCTGTACGTGGCGCGGGATATCTTGGGCGGGCTCAAGCCGGACGAGGCCAAGCTCCTGGTAGGCGTGAGCGGATATGGGCGCTATTGGCTGCACCTGTTGCGCGAGCCTGAGGCGGACTCTGCAGACGGAACGGAGGAGTGGACGCCGTGACCAACAAATCGGACCTGAGCTACCAGCAGCTGGTGGTGGGGCGCTTCCCGACGGGCATGACCGGCCTGGAGGAGATGTTCGATGCGCTCTGTCAGGAGGGCTGTGCCCCTGAGGAAGATCTGGGCACCGAGCTGGTCAGCCGGGCGCGAGAGCACAACTATATTCCTGATGCCGCCGCGCAAGACTACGCTCAGGCATTGCTGGCGGCTTACCGTCAGCACTGGCAACGGGTGCAGGCGGGTGAGGCCACGAGCAAGCCCAGGCAAATGTGGCAGGGCATCCCGCGTGAGCAGGTGCCCTGGTTCCCATTGCTCGATGAGACCCTCTGCGACGGCTGCAACAAGTGCCTGAACTTTTGTCCGCGCGGCGTTTTTGCCAAACGCCAGAGCGGCGCGGTCTATGTTGCACAGCCAATGGCATGTATGGTAGGATGTGATGATTGCGCGCGGCTGTGCCACCGGCGGGCTCTTACCTTTCCGCCACAGCACTTGCTCCGCAAGCTGAATGCTTGAGGGTAGCAGCTCGCTCTGCGAGCTGCTGGGCCGGTCTGGCCCTATAGACAAATGGCTTCAGTCACTGCCAACGATGTGGCACTTGCGCACAGGCAGCATCGCCGCAGCCCCTGCTTGGTGAGGAACGGACAAAGATTTCATTTGGCATGGCGGCTCTAGGAGTACTCACGGTGCATAAGCACGTAGGTAGCTCGACCGGCATCGAAAGTCGTTTCGTGCTCTCCCTGGCTCTGACGGGCCTGATTCTGCTGGCAGAGATCGTGGGTGGATTGTGGACCGGCAGCCTGGCGCTGCTTTCAGATGCCGCGCACGTGTTTCTGGACATGTTCGCGCTAGGCCTGAGCTATGCAGCCTTGCGCATGGCCTCACTACCGGCGGACGATCGCCACACCTACGGCTTTCACCGCATGCAGGTCCTGGCCGCGCTGGTTAACGGCACGACGCTACTGTTGATCTCCTTTGGCATTTTCGGCGAGGCCTGGGAACGACTGCAGCAACCCTCGCCTGTGCTGGCTGGGCCCATGCTCGTCGTGGCTGTGATCGGCCTGCTGGTGAACCTGGTCGTCTCGCGCGTGCTGCATGAGCATGACCATGACGACTTGAATGTGCGCAGCGCGTACCTGCACGTGCTCGGCGACGCCCTGGCCTCGGTCGGGGTCATTGGCGCGGGCATCGTCATCCTGATCACCGGTTGGCTGTGGGTAGATCCGCTGGTCAGCGCGTTGATCGGTGTGATCATCCTGCTGGGCTCGGGGCGCGTGCTGCGCGAAGCCGTGCATATCCTGAGCGAGGGCATGCCCTCGGGCATGCGCGCCTCGGCGGTAGCCGAGGTCATGGCAGGAGTGCCAGGGGTGGTGGAGGTACACGATCTGCACGTGTGGACGGTCAGCCCAGGCTATGCGGCGCTTAGCGCACATGTGCTCCTGGACGATCAGGCGCTGAGCCTGACCCAGCAGGTCATGACCGAGCTGAAGCGGCGACTGGCCGATCGTTTTGGCATCGAGCACACGACCATCCAGTTCGAGTGCGACAACTGCGGGCAAGGGGCGGTAGCCTGCATGAATGGTGCGCAGCATGTTGCGGTCGCGCCAACGTACAAGACCGATTCTCCCAACCGACCGTAGTGAGGGCTGCGCCCGAGGCTGCCACTGAGCAGCCATGGGGCAACGCGACCCCGCACACTTGCCCGAGTCCGCTGGGCTCAGCCATCCCGGAGGTGTTCATGTCTGTGCGATGCAACTTGACCCGATTGGCCAGCATTACCCTGCTCCTGGCAGGGCTGCTGGTCTTATCCGCGCCCGCCAGCGCGCAGGGGAGCGTAGAGCTGCTGTACTTTTTCGAGACCGGCTGCGGTGCATGCGAGCGCGTGCATGCTGAGGTCGTCGAGCCGCTGCGGGCTGAATACGGGGACCGCCTGGTGATCATCGAAGTGGACATCGCCAATGACACCAACTTTGGCTTTCTGCTGCAACTGGAGAGAGAGCGGCAGATCGTCGATGTCTCCATTCCGGAAGTATTCATCGGCGCGGATGCTTTGATCGGGCCAGAGCAGGTGACGGCCAGGCTGCGAGAGCGCATCGAATACTACCTTGCCCAAGGGGGCGTCACGGCGCTGCCCCTGCCCCCCGAGATTAGCGCGGAGCCGACAGCGACACCGGTCTGCAGCGAGTGCTCGGCCATCCATGAGGCGGAGCGCACCGCCGCGGCAGAACGTACGGCCACCCATGGCGCAGGCGCATTCGTGACCCTGGAGCCCACAGCCACAGTTGCGCCCACCTCCTTGTCGCCGACGGCCTCATCTGTCGCGCCGCCGATCTACGGCGTCTGGTTCAATCAGCCGGGCTGTGACCTGTGCGACCGCAAGCAGCACGATCTGCAATACGTGCTGGACAAGTACCCGCAGATGTCGGTCGTGCGGCTCGACGTCACCGAGGAGCGAGCGCTGAACCAGTATCTGTGTCTGCAGGCAGGCCTGCCGGAGAACCGGCATCTGGTGGCGCCGTCGCTGTTCATCGGCAAAGATGCATTGGTCGGCTACGAGATCAGCGGGAGCGCAATCCTGGCCATGGTTGAGCCATACCTTGCTACGGGAGCCGCGGACCCCCGCGAGGGCTGGGAGGGAGAAGGCCAATCGACGGCCCAGCAGACCATCGTAGAGCGCTTTCGCTCCTTTGGGCTGTGGACGGTGCTGGGTGCGGGGCTGATCGACGGGGTAAACCCCTGTGCCTTTGCCACCATGATCTTTCTGGTCTCCTACCTGGGGGTGCGCAGGCGCAAGGGGCGCGAGATTTTATTGACCGGTGCTGCATTCACCCTCGGAGTCTTCGCGGCCTACCTGGGGGTGGGCCTGGGCATGCTCAAGTTCCTCACGGCCGTGCCGGCCCTGGCCACAGCGGGCAAGTGGATCTACGCCGTGACCATGCTGCTGTGCCTGGCGCTGGCCTGGGGCAGCTGGCAGGACTATCGCAAGGCGCGAGCTGGCCGCCTGGAGGACATGTCGCTGAAGCTGCCACAGCGGCTGCGCGGCTTGACACATCAGATGATTCGCGAGGGATCGCGCGCCCAGAACTATGTGCTTGCTTCGCTGGCCCTGGGTTTTGCCGTGTCCATCGTGGAGCTTGCCTGCACTGGCCAGGTCTACCTGCCGACCATCATTTTTGTGCTGGGGCTGCCTGAGTGGCGGCTGCGGGCTGCGCTGGCCCTGGTGGCCTACAACGTAATGTTCATCGTGCCGTTGATCATCGTATTCCTGCTGGTCTACTATGGCACGACATCCAAACAGCTGCTGGCCTGGATGAACCGGCGTGCAGCGACGGTCAAGCTGGGCACGGCCGTGCTCTTCCTGGTGCTGGCCGTGTGGCTCGGGTATAGCCTCGTGATCCAGCTATAGCTGTAAGGCGCCCAGACTTGCGCCGACAGAAGATGCAGGCCGTCCCGGGCCGGAGGACGGGGTTGGCCGTGTGGCTCGGGTATAGCCTCGTGATCCAGTTGTGATTGCAGAGGACCAACAGCGGCGGGGTGCGCGGCGCCCTTACGGGCGCACTACGAGCAGCATCCTCGGTTGCCGAACGAGTGTGGAGGAGCACTGCAATGTCCAATGCCCAGGTCGAGATCTTTGTCAAGCCCGGCTGTCCGTATTGCGGCGGCCTGAAGCGCAAGCTGACGCAGCAGGGCACGCCCTTCGCTGAGCATGACGTACAGAGCGATCCAGAAGCGCTGCGGCGCATGCTGGAACTGAACGGCGGGCGCCGGCAGGTGCCGACCATGCAGAGCGGAGACGAGGTGACGGTAGGCTTTCACGGCACCTGAACGGTTTGAGGCCGGCCGTGTGCCGGCCTGCGCAGGGAGGCAAGGCGATGGACGAGGCGGGAATTGAGGCATTGCTGGCCACCGTGACTCCGGAGCGGGTGCGCGCGCTCTCGGCTCAGATCGAGGCGCGCCAGCCCGAGGTGAATCGCGGCACCGCGCCGCTCTGGGAGATCCTGGAAGAGCTGATGCACGATGTGCCACTCATGGACGCGGCCGCACGTTATCAGCTAGAGCTGCGGCTGCGCAAGGCAGTAAAAGTGGCCGTCTCAATGGTGGCGGGGATGAGTCTTGTGGAGGGTGACTCTTGATGAACGCCAGACTTTGTCTCCCTGGACGGGAGACCTGGCGCGACTTGACCTGTGGATGGACCCGTGCTATACTGGGGTATCGTGAATGGAAAACGCAATGGTGCGAATTGAAGGGGATAAGCGTGCTCTCTCTGGCGGAGGTAGCACGCATTTCTGTTATTCTGGAATGACTGGACGATGTGAAGAAGGAGTGTGCAGTACAAATGAGTATGGAAGACCTGATCAAGCAGATGCTCGGAGGCGCTACCGCATCCAAGCCCCAGCAGAAGACGGGGGCTGATCCCCTGGCGGACCTGCTCGGTGGCATCTTGGGTGGCGTCACACAGCAACAGAGCAGCGGCTCTGCGCCGCAGGGCGCCGCCGGCGGCGGAATCGCAGACATCCTGGGCGGCATCATGGGTGGTGCCGACGGCAAGATGGATGCAGGTGATCTGGCTGGCATTCTTGGAGGAATCCTGGGCGGCGGTGCAGCAGCCCAGAGTGGCAGTGGTGGCGCGGGCACACAGCCCAGCGCCGGTGGACTGGGCGATATCCTCGGAGGTATCCTCGGCGCGGGTGGCGCGACAACGCCACAACCGAGCACGGGAACTGGAGGCCTGGGTGGCATCCTCGGCGCGATCCTGGGCAGTGGCGGATCGGGCGTAGCCAGCAACTCGTTCCTGGCGCCGATTGCCAACGCTCTCGCGGAGCGGCTGAACCTGTCACCGGCCATTGCACAAATGGTCGTCTCCTATGTTGTGAGCAAGTTCCTGCCCAGCCTGATGGGCCGCGCTTCGGCCCAGGCTACGCCACAGGCCACACGCGCGCAGCAAAAAACCGCACAGCAAGGGCTCGACCTGGACTATTTGCTCGATCGCATGGGTCAGGGCCAGGCACCCGCCGCCTCGTACATGCGCTCCAGTGGCATGGCCAAGGAGCTGGCAGAGCAGACTGGGCTGGACTCTAAGACTGCGGCACGGAGCCTGCAGGAAGTCTTCGGCATCCTCGGCGGACAGCTCGGAGCGAGCAAAGCCGCAGCCACGCCCAAGAAGAGCGGTGGTCTCGAAGATCTGTTGGATACTTGGGGCAAATAGCGGCGCCGCGGGGCAGTTCCGCAAGCGCATGAGGAGGGAATTTACATGGCCACTTCCAAGCGCGACGTCATGAAGGGTGTGGTGCAGATCATCGCGTTGCGTCAAGGTTTTTTGGGCGGCATGTCGCCTGCCTGGACCGGCTCAGGTACCGTGGTGGACCGCAGCGGCATCATCCTGACCAACTGCCATGTGGCCAATCCACGGGCCATGGGCATGTCTGCCCCGGCAGCGGACCGGCTCGGGATCGCCATCACCGAAGCCTCCGACCAGTCGCCGGTGCTCACGTACTTTGCCGAAGTCGTGGTGCAGGTACCCCAGATCGATCTGGCGGTACTGCGCATCGTCTCCCATGTGAACGGACAGAAGGTCTCTGGCCTCAACCTGCCAGCCGTACCCTTGGGGGATTCGGACTCGATCGACCTGGGTGATACCATCTCCATCTTTGGCTATCCAGGCATCGGCGGCGACACGGTCACCTTCACCAGCGGCAGTGTGTCGGGGTTCACCAAGGAGGAAGGGTTGAACGTGCGGCGCGCCTGGATCAAGACTGATGCCACCATCGCCGGCGGCAACAGTGGCGGCACAGCGGTGAATGCCAATGGCGAACTGATTGGCATCCCCACCCAGGCGGCGGCCGGAGCAGGGATCACGCCAGTGGATGCCCGTCCGGTGGTGGACACCAACCGGGATGGACGCATTGACCAGCGTGACACGCCAATGGCAGTGGGCGGGTTCATCAATGGGCTGCGGCCCGTCAACCTGGCCAAGGCCTTGCTGCAGAAGGCGGGCGTGCAGGTGACCGCCGCAGAACGCATCAACCTGCCCATCACACCAGTGCAGCCATCGTCGGCCGAGCCGGCGGCGCCGAGCCTTGGACAACCGATGTTCACCGCGCTGGTCTTTAGCCGCGCGGTGAGCCCAGACGGCCGGCCAATCGACCCGGCAGCCATCTTGCCCAGCGGCGGCCAATCGCTGTACGCCACTTTCGAGTACGCGGGCATGACCAATGATATGACCTGGGGCTCGGTGTGGGCCGTGAACAACAAGAAAGTGAGTGAGAATCAGGATCGCTGGGATGGGGGATCGCGTGGACGGCGCACCATCACACTCACCAGCCCACGCGGTCTACCTGACGGAGCGTACCACCTGGTGCTCACGGTTGGTCGCCAGGTGATGGCCGAGGGCGAGGTCACCGTAGGGCGACGCAGCGAAGATGCGGACACAGAGATCTCCGGTCAAGTCCTCGACGCGACCAGCCGCAGCGGCATTCGCGACGCGCTGGTCATCGCCCTGCGACCGGATGTGCGGCTGCAGGACTTTTTGCAGCAAAAGAGGCCGGATATGGCGTTCGCCTCGGCGCGCACAGACGCCAGTGGACGGTTCGTTCTTGACAAGCAGCTGCCCAAGGGTCAGGCCTACGGTCTGATCGTGGTGGCCAGAGGCTATCGCGACCTGGCCATCGAGAGCGCGCTGCGCTTGACGGCGAACGCGCCCGAGCAAGCCCAGCTAGGTGCCATCGAGCTTCAGCGAGGCTGAGCGCACAAAAACAAAGGCCCGAGGCACACAGAGTGCCTCGGGCCTTTAGCTTTACCTCGGGCGCATCCTACGCCTTGATGTGGTCCATGTACGCCTCGATGGAGGGAAGCGCGGTAAGCCGATCGAAGAAGAAGTTGTTGACCAAGTTGATTACCTCGGCGCGCGCCGCCTCGGCCGCCGGCAGCAGTTCGTGCCCAACACGCTGTTGGGCCAGGCTGTCGCGCAGGCGCAGCAGGTAGCGCACGATTTCGGTCTCCTCTGGGCCCTCTAGTTTGTCCACGACCGACAGAATCAGCCTGTCTGCCTGATCGAGGATGTCCTGCAACGGAATCTGAGAGCCAGGAACGGCAGCCTCGTCCATCGTGCGGATCAGGGTATAGACCTGATACAAGACCGTGGCCGGCTCATCAAAAAGCTCGCGCAAGAAAGCTGCCTCGGGATACTGTCCGGTAAGCCGGAAAATATTGTACATGCGCTTCGCAGCCTTGCCATAGTTGACGTCCTTGGTCAGGTACT
>DIVN01000275.1 GCA_002435875.1 Anaerolineales bacterium UBA6131 | reverse complement strand
GAGCTGCCACTGCTCCACCCCGCGTCGTATTGGCAATTATACCTCGAAACATAGGATTAGTCAAATAGACGCTTCAGCCGTTGCACCCACTGCAACCAGCGTGAAAGGCCAACCGCACTAGAGCTGGGCACAACAGTACCTCCCTGGGACGCGTCGGGCTGAGGACGATACTGCGGGACTATCAAGGTTTCGCCAGATTCGGTCCATTTGTATTGTTCGCGGGCCACTTCCTGGACATAGGCGTCTGTCTGCACATGTTGGAGGCGTGAGTTCAACTCAGACGTCTCGGCCTGTAAAGCAGTCACTTGGGCCTCTATCTGGGCATTGTGCCGCTGTAGGCGGTAGCCCTCCAACGCCTTGCCCCCGAATGCTAAAGCAAAGAACACCGCTGCGGTGCAGAAGAGCACCGTGGCAATATCCGCTGGAGGTAAGGGCACTCTAGTCTCGCGCTGGCTCATGCACGCCGCCTCCACAAGGTGCTGTCTAGGTGAGACGTCATCTGACTTCTATCATACGGTCCTTGTTGTGCCTAGTCAACTGACTCAAGAATACCCTGTGCGGTTGCCTGATTTGACACAGAACAAATGTTCTTGTATAATGTAAGTGGATGGAGCGGTGCCGATAGCGAGGTATCTAGGAGGGGCGAGATGACTCTTTCACCCAGGCAGCAGGCAATGCTGCAGTTTATCCGTGAATACGTTGAGACAAATGGGTATCCCCCCAGCATTCGTGAGATTGGGGAAGCGGCACACACATCGTCGACATCGGTTGTCAGCTACAATCTGAACATCCTGCAAGCTAAGGGTTACCTGACGCGAGGCAAGGAGATATCACGAGGTGTGCGCTTGCTCCAGACTGGCAGCTTGCCGGAGACGGTCGGCGACCCTTCTGATATGATAGTACGGGTACCAGTCCTGGGACGTATCGTCGCCAGCGAGCCTGTGCCGATCCCTGACGACAATGTCTCGCCGCTTGACGTGGAGGACAGTATCGCATTGACGCGCGACATCTTGCAGGAGAATGGCCCTGTGTATGCGCTTCAGGTCAAGGGTGAATCGATGATTGACGCTCTCATCCACGATGGCGACATCGTGGTCATGAAGCCGGACAGTAACGTAAGGGACGGCGATCTCGTGGCCGCCTGGCTGAAAGTTGAGAAGGCTACTACCCTGAAGCGGTTCTTCTGGGAAGGCAAGGACCGGGTGCGACTGCAGCCGGCCAATCCCACCATGGGGCCCATCTACGTGCATCCCTCAAATCTGGAGATTCAAGGGAAGGTCATTGCCGTGATTCGGCAACTGTAGCCTGAATAAGCAGCCCCAACCTTAAAATCGGCTACGAAGCCTCTTGACAATAGCACACATGTTCTATTAGAATAGCAGTAGAACAAACGTGCTAATGCAGGAGGCTTTGTCGTGCAACGGATACTGGAATTGCAGGCCAACCAGATCGAAACCCTGCTCAGCAAGCATCGCATTCCTTCGCAGGTGCTAGGTGGCACGGTGACCCCGCGAACAGTTCGCTTCGAGCTTGCCCTGGACCTCGGCGCGCGAATCACCCAGGTGCAGAGGTTATCTGAGGAACTGGCGCTGTCGCTCTCTGTGCCAACGTGCCGCATTGTGCGTCAAGATGGGATTCTCAACATTGAGGTCCCCAGGGCTCGGCCCAAGCGTGTCGGCCTACTTGAGGTATCTCGCCGACTCAGCCACATCCCTCCATGTACGCCCCTGTTGGGTTTGGATGAAGCTGGACTGCCGCTTCTTCTCAATCTCCGTAGCCCGGATGTGGCGCATGTCCTGATCTCAGGAACGACGGGCTCGGGCAAGACTGCCTTGGCTCGCTGCATGGCTCTGTCTTTGACCATGAATAATCCGCAGCGACTGGTGCAACTGGTGCTGATCGATCCCAAAGGGCGTAGTTTTGCACCTCTTTCAGGGCTTCCGCATCTGCTGTGCCCGATGGAGAGCTCCATTGCCGACGTCAAGGATCGCTTGGGGTGGTTGGTCGCCGAAATGGAGCACCGCGATGAGCATGGACGCTGCGAGCCGCGTTTGGTGGTCTTTGTTGATGAGCTGGCTGAGCTACTCTTGCTAGGAGGACGAGAAGTGGAGCTCGCCATCACTCGGCTGTCTCAGCGTGGCAGGGAGTCTGGCGTGCACCTGGTAGCTTGTGTGCAGAAGCCGACGGTGTCTCTGATGGGCTCTCTTGCCAAGGCCAATTTCCCGCTACGCATCGTAGGGTCCGTCACATCAGCTGATGAGGCAAGGATTGCGGCAGGAATTGCCGGCACCGGAGCAGAGCGTTTGGGTGGACATGGTGATTTCGTGCTCGTTACAAAGGGACGGAGCACCCGTTTTACTGCTGCGTACGCCGGGATTGATGACATCCACACGATCGTGCAACAAGTGCAGCCAGGGAACTTGGCGACGGCAGCACCTGAACGTCAGGCATGCAGGGCCCTGCAAACCAAAGGGCCGCGTCCTATTTCAGTACTAGCCCAAGGATCGTCGAATGACGTTTTCAAGTTATGTGAGTCTGCAGGAGGTGTGTGATGCGTGTAATCGTCCTGGTGTGTGTGAGCTTCATGGTGGTGCTCGCCGCGGTCCTTGGGATGCGCATGAGCTCCGAAGCGCTTGCTGTTGTGACAGGCGTGGTATGCGGCGTTGTTGCTGGCATCCCGCTGTCGCTGCTGGCCCTTATGCTCGCCAAGAGTCGGCAGGTCGCACAGGAGCGAGGCTCGCCATGGCAGGCCGCAGGTGGCTGGCAGAGCGGCTACCCGCCCGTTATTGTTGTTCAAGGGGGCGCGCCAGTGCCCGGGCAAATGGAGCACCTGCAGCCGGTCCTGCTGCCCTCACATCAGAGACCCGCCCGGCAATTCCACCTGGTTGGGCAAGACGACGAATGGTGAGGCCCTCGTGACTGGTCCAGCTTTTGGCATGCTTTCACGGGCTTCTGAAGCAGTGGAGATCACCGAGCGTCGCTTCGGTTTGATCCCACAAGCGTTTCTTTGGAGCGGGCATCTGTTCCGGGTTCAGCTCGTTGAGAAGCACTGGGTCGTGCACGCATGGCTGAAGGGCAGCACTCGTCAGCTCTATCGTGTGCGCTGCGCTGAAGGGGTTTTCGAGCTCTGCCATGACTTGGCACTGGATGCCTGGTGCATTTGCCACGGGCGCAGGCCAAAGGCATTGGCCTAGATGCTATAGGGGTGCGAGGGCAATGGATCAGGGGCTGCTCTGGTTTGACGACGATCCGAAATTGCCGGTGAGCGCAAAACTGGAAAGGGCGGCTCACCGTTATCTGGTCAAGTTCGGTAGGCCGCCCACGTTGTGCTATGTTCACCCGCAGACCATCTCGGGAGTGGAGGGCTTGCCCAAGGGGTTGCGGATTGTCCAGCGCACGTCGATACTCCGCAATTGTTTCTGGCTGGGGGTTGGTTCGTAAGCCACGTGATGCGGCGAGAGAGAAGCGCGGCCCGATTCTTGGAGAGGGTCAGGCAGGTGACACGAAGGTATAGCCTACGCCTCGAACCGTGCGCAACCACAGCGGTCGACGAGGGTCTTGCTCAATCTTGCGTCGGAGCCAGCAAACATGTACGTGCAGCGTCCCCAGGTCGTCGACATAGTCGGTCTCCCACACTTCCTTCATAATCCATTTGTGGCTGATGACCTGCCCGGGGTTGTCCATGAATAGCCTCAGGAGCGAGAACTCTTTGGGTGTGAGGCGGTAACGCTGGTCTCCGTTCGTCAGGCGGTGAGTCTGTAGATCGAGGCTGAGTGCACCTACGCGGAGTACAGTCGGTCGCCGACGCGGTTTGCGCTTCTGCTGCTTGAGTGCATTCTCGACAGCTGCAAGAAGCTCGCGAAAGTGAATGGGTTTGGACAACTGCTCAATGCCGTCGATTTGCTCGAGCGTGCTTTGCTGATCGACGAGGGCGATGAGGGGTACGTTCGTAAGGTCACGCAGGCTAGCGCATGCCTGCTCCGTTGACACCGCAGGGCCAGTCGCCTCGAACACGATCAGGCTTGGCTTTAACTTCCGGGTACGCTGCAGTGCTTCGTCCAGCTCTAGTGAGGCGATCGAATAGCCACGTTGCTGCAGGCTCTTGCTGAGCAGACCAGCGACCAGTCCTTCATTCTCAATTATCAGAATCTCTTTGGCCATGCTGCGCGCCGCTTTCTGCAAGACTGAGACCGATATGAGAGTGCCCATGGGGTGTAACTGTGCGCTGGCAGGTGCATTTTAGCCGAGAGCTGGATAGTACGCAACCGCCTGATGATGGCCGTGTACCGTAGCGACGATGCGGGTCGCACGGCGAGAGCTTAGCGATTCAGTACAAACCTTTCGAGGGCGATGGCAAGCCCGTGATTGTCGATGCAGGGCGCGATCCAGGACGCCGCCTCGCGGGCAGCTTGGCTGGCATTGCCCATGGCGATGCCCAAGCCAGCCCATCTTAGCATCTCTACGTCGTTGTCGCCATCCCCAATTCCGATCGTCTCTTCACGCGGAATGCCTAGATAGTCCGCCACCCAGGACATGGCCCCCGCTTTGGATAACCCCGGGACAATCACATCGATACGGCGTGGCTGAGATGAAACCGGACGCGCCCGCTCGCCCAGAAACCTTCGCATGCGCTCCAGCACCATATCTGTCATCGATTCGCTGCTTGCTTCTACGACGACTTTGTGCGGTGCAGACGCGAGTTCCGCAAGGGGGTCTATGACTGGACGTATGATAGCACCATCACGTCGCAGCGCATAACTGTCTTCGCCAACGCGCTTCTCCAACATGGTGTCCATGTCGTGAAGATAGAACCACATAGCGAGCCCTTCTCGCTGCGAGAGGCGGACGAGGTCATGCGCCAACGGTAAGGGGAGAGGCGAAACGTAGT
This sequence comes from Anaerolineales bacterium UBA6131, assembly GCA_002435875.1. Lineage (GTDB taxonomy): Bacteria > Chloroflexota > Anaerolineae > UBA2200 > UBA2200 > UBA6131. The sequence continues at coordinate 12,336 of DIVN01000275.1, read as the reverse complement.
GTATCTTGCGTGTGAATGCCTCGACGATGAGGCCGCCGTTGCAGCAGACAAGTGGTGCATTGACAGTCACACGATCAAGGTACGGCTTGAGCAGTTGGTAGCCGCGCCCCGTCGACAGCGTGATGTAGGCTCCACTGGCTGCGACTGCCTTCATCGCCCGTTGTGTGGCAGAATCGATCTCACCGTCAAAGTCCGCGACGGTGCCATCGAGGTCACAGAAGATCAAGCGGTACACCTGTAAGTGCCTCCACCCAAAGCTATATGGTCTGCGAGATATATGACGCGGCCCGCATGGATGGGCTTTACCGGTGCTGCGCCCGCGGGCCGAGGATGAAGCGTTGCAGGGCAACGGCGACGCCATCGTCTTCTATCGGTGGTGCGATCCAGTCAGCGGCTGCCTTGGCACGAGGCGTGCCATTGCCCATTACGATACCAAGGCCTGCCCACCTGAGAATCTCGAGGTCATTGTCTCCATCGCCTATGGCGATCGTCTCATCCTGGCGCACTCCGAGGCGTTCGGCTACCGATGCCGCCGCGTTGGCCTTGGAAACGCCAGGCATGACAATATCCACCCACCGGGGCCCAGCTGCCAATGCTTTGGCACGGCTCCCCATAAAGCGCTGAACGCGCTCTACCATAAGGGGTGTCTCTGCCTCTGTTGGAGGAGAGATGACGAAGGTGAGCGGGGGAGTCGTCAGCTCGGAGAACGGGTCTTGGGTTTCCCTCAGTATGCTGCCATTGTTGCGCACCAAGAAGCATCTGCGGTCAGTGCGATTCTCCAGAAATGTCTCCATGTCTCCCAACGTCAGCCCAACTTCCCACTGCTCCGCAAGGGCCTGGCGCATCAGATCATGCGCCAGTGACAAATCCATGTACGTTACTTGCAGTACTTGGCCAGCCTGGGGGTCGATGACGACACTCCCGTTGCAGCAGACGAGTGGGGCATTAGCCACAATCTCCCTGTTCTCAAGGTGCTCGCGAACCGCTGGGAAGCTTCTTCCCGTTGCCACTGTGATGTAGGCCCCGGCTTTTGCGGCGTCGCGCATAGCCTGAGTGACACGGGGTCGCACCGTACCGTCCATCGGGACGGTCGTGCCATCAAGATCGCAGAAGACAAGCTTGTACATCCGTGAGCTCCTTGCAGAAGATTGAACACACATTCTAGTCGAAAATGCCCAGGTTGGAAAGGCGGTGGGTGTTGACTTATACTAGGAGTCGTACTCAAGGCGGAGGTAAGGTCCATGCTGGCAAAAGTGGTGAGCCTTGCTTTGATTGGACTGGAAGGAGCCGCAGTTGACGTCGAGGTCGACATTTCGCGTGGGCTAAGTAGCTTTGTGATCGTGGGCTTGCCAGATGCCGCGGTGCAAGAGTCGAGAGAGCGCGTCAGGGCGGCCATCAAGAACGCCGGCTGTCAATTCCCTGCTCAGCGGATTACCGTGAATCTTGCTCCCGCGGACCTGCGTAAGGAAGGTCCCGCCTACGATCTACCCATCGCGGTTGGCATTCTGGCCGCATCAAGCCAGGTTTGGCCCGACTTCAAGTCTTCGGCGTTCATTGGCGAGCTCTCACTCAACGGTGACGTGCGTCACAGCACCGGTGTACTGCCGATGGTGCGGGTGGCCAGGGAACAAGGATATGAGAAAGCCTACGTTCCACGGGCGGACGCTGCCGAAGCCGGGTTAGTCCCTGGTATCACCGTCGTTCCGGTGGCAAGTCTGGCTGAGCTTGTCAGTCACCTGCAGGGGTTGCAGTCGATTGCGCCATACGTTTCGGAGATTGATACGGGAGTCCTCGATCAACCTCGCTATGGCACTGACTTTTGTGATGTGAAGGGGCAAGAACATGTGAAGCGTGCTCTGGAGGTGGCGGCCGGGGGCGGCCATTGTGTGTTGATGAGCGGGCCCCCGGGGGCAGGCAAGACCCTGCTTGCTCGCGCACTGCCCTCCATTTTGCCTCGACTATCGATCGACGAAGCTCTGGAAATCACCCAGATCTACTCGGTGAGCGGGATGTTGCCTGCCGACCAGCCGTTGGTGACGGAACGTCCTTTCCGAGCACCTCACCATACAGTGAGTCACGCCGGGCTGGTTGGTGGCGGGCATTGGCCGCGACCGGGAGAGATTTCTCTGGCGCATCGGGGAGTGCTCTTTCTTGATGAATTGCCGGAATTTGGGCAGCACGTGCTAGAGGTACTTCGCCAGCCACTCGAGGACAAGATTGTGACGATTAGCCGGGCCGCTGGCACGCTTACATTTCCGGCCAACTTTATGTTGGTGGCTGCGATGAACCCTTGCCCTTGTGGCTACTATGGTGATCCGGTGAAGGAGTGTAGCTGCTCACCGACCATGATCACACGCTATCGCAAGCGCATCTCTGGCCCGCTGTTGGACCGAATCGACATTCACGTCGATGTGCCACGGGTGGAGTATGAGAAGCTCACTGATGAGCGCTTGGGCGAGCGCAGCGCGAGCATACGCGCGCGGATTGAGCGAGCCCGCGAGACCCAGACACGGCGATTTGCGGGCGCAAGAGGCGGGGCTAGTGGCACACTGCCTCTGTTGTGCAACGCCGACATGGGCCCAGCCGAGGTGAGAGAGCATTGCCGACTGGATGACGCCGGAAAGAGCCTCTTGCGTGCGGCAATGATGCAGCTAGGCATGAGCGCACGAGCTTTTCATCGCATCCTGAAGCTGGCACGTACAATTGCTGATCTGGATGGGGCGGATACCATTCAGACTCCGCACCTTGCCGAAGCTATTCAATACAGGCCTCGTCGGCAGCTCTAGATGACATGCTCCGTTGGTTACAGCAAGGCAGCTCGCCGATACCGTCAACCGTAGTCTCTTGGATCGATAGTCACAGGGCGGCATCTGATCGCTGAGAGCGCGCCGGCCATGCGCACTGCATCGGCTATCTGGTCTGCTCCTTACGATGCCGCGGCGTTTGGCGTTATTGGGAAGGGCTTGCACAGTCTTAGCCAGTTCTTGCGATCGAGTCAGAGGAGGCAAGCGAACCATGCCTGACATGCCCAAGGTTGGCGTCGCCGTGCTCATTGTCAAGGACGATCAGTTGCTGCTGCTGAAGCGCAGTGGGGTGCATGGCGCAGGCACTTGGTCGACACCCGGAGGACATTTGGAGTTCGGAGAGTCGCCGGAAGAGTGTGCGGCACGCGAAGCGAGAGAAGAAACCAGCTTGACTGTCTGTGATGTGCAGTACATTGGCCTGACAAACGATGTGTTCTTGCCCAGTGCGAAACACTACATCACCATCTGGACCAAGGTTTTGCACTTTGTGGGAGAGCCGCGCATTGGCGCGCCCGAAGAGATGTCTGGTATAGGCTGGTTCCCTTGGACCGCGCTGCCGCAGCCGCTTTTCCTGCCGCTGCAGCATTTGCTGGACGGCTGCTGCTACCCGGTGGATGCCTTGGGCTACCACAAGCTGCACAAATGAGACGATCGGCCGGCTGCTACATGTCACGGCTTGTAGCAGTCAGCCGATCAATAGGACGCGCACTACTGTGAACTCCGGTCCCCAGTAAGCAGAACCCGACTTCAGATGCGATCTTTCCGGCGCATCTGCTGCACTCCGAAACGCACCTGTCTTGATGCCCTGTGCAAGGGACGAAACACTGCAACAGCGAAGCCAATACAGTCTTTCGCCCCCTCTTCAGACGCCTGCATAGGTGCTCACATCTCGTCTGATGTTCGGCAGTCTTGGGCTGGCGCAAGTAAGATGCCGAGATCACTCTACGTCCATGGCCCGCGTCTGCTATCCTGGCGGCTCGTGCGGCAGACCCAAACTCTGCGCCGTGGACCGCATGGTGAGAAGGCGCATCACCCCTTGCCTTCGCGCGAAGAGCGACTACAGATCGGTAGTGTTGTAGCCGGTGATCAGGATGACCTTGTTATTGTTGTTCAGTCGTCGGATCTCCGATACAAAGTCCTGAATATGAACGGGTTTCTTTATGCTGACAGAATACGTCAATTCGGTCAACATCCCACCGTGAACCGAGTCGACGCTGATCAATTCTGAAGCGCTGGTGTAGTGAAGGAATGCCTCGTCGAAGAGCGTATCAAAGGCTACATTGTTGGGAACCTGCACACGCAGGATGTGGCTTACCATTTCGCGGGCGTACCAGTTGAACCGGGTCATAACCAGGATCATCAGGCTGATAGCAAGCGCCGCAATGACTGCAAGCAAGTAGAATTTGGTGCCGACGGCCATGCCGATCGCCATGGTGAAGAAGATGAACCCAACGTCTCGCGTCTCCTTCACTGCGTTGCGAAAGCGGATGATGGAGAGCGCTCCGACCAGAGAAAACGCTCGGGCGATGCTGGAGCCGACGATGAGCATAACGAGGGCGACCACCATGCCGTTTAGCACCAAGGTTTGCACAAAGCTTTGCGTGTAGGACGTTCCTCGGTGAGTCGCCTTGTAGATCCAACCGATGAACGCGCTGAGGGCAAAAGTGAGCACCAAGCAAAACACCACGTCCAGAATCGAGAACTGACTAGTCAGATCCTGAAAACCCAGGTCCAGCATGCCGATTACTCCTTCTTCAAATGTGCGATTCCATCACGGCAAGACAGCGCCCCCCCCGATCCGGAATCGTGCGCGAGTTCAATGCTACGGCAGTACTTGCTGACGCGTACCATGCGCAGATTGTGAGCGGCCACCAACTCAGTGAGCCAGTACGGGATACGCTCGTTCACCTTTATTTCCATGATGGTCCACCCTCCAGGAAACATGGCCATACCGCAGGCTCTGCCGCGAAGGTCTAAAGGAAGCGTCTGGTACGACATCGCAGTGTCGAAAGTTACCCGGAGACCGATGTCATAGGCAGATCCAATCAACGCCTGTCGGTTGTACCTAACCAGGCAGGTAGGGTGGAGATTGTAGTGCCACAGAAAGGCCTGAATTTCCTCGATGACCAGCCTATCCTGAGGGTCAAACGGGGGCATCTCCCGGTCGTCGCAAAACCTCAGCGCCTGGCAAAGTGGGAGTGCTACTCTGCGCTTCTGAGTGACTCGATCCACGCGCTGTTTGATTTCGACATATACGATCGTGTCATCGTCGGGGACACGGTCGCCATAAAGCCGAATGCGGAGCTTGCGACGAAACTTAAGACCATCTACCTTCTCCCAGTAGCAGCGCAAGTCAGGCGAGTCATAGTACAGGCTTGACAACTCGTAGCAGCCTTGAGTCTCTCCGTTGTCGTCTGGCAACAAATACGCCCGCAGGGCGTGCCGGAAGCGTTCTGCCTCCTGCAGCGTGATGAGGTACTTGAGCTCGAATCGGTTGAAACTGCGAATCGTGTGGTTCAGGCTAGCCATGGGGCGATCGCTTGCGCTTCCTTTTGTTGACCGTGTGTATCATCACATAGTATGCTGTGCGAAACCCAAGAAAAACCTGTGAGTAGGCTGAGAACTTGAGCTTGATCGCGCCTTCACAGGCAGTTCTCAGGAACGCCAGGTATTCTGAAACAAAGTCCGGTTGTCTTGAGGTAGTAATATCATGCCGACGGTTCTGATTGTAGACGATGATGTCAGACTTCTCAAGATGCTGCGGCGAACGCTGACATATGAGAATCTGGCCGTGCTCACTGCGACGAATGGATGTGAGGCTCTGTCAATCATACATACTCAGGACCCCGCACTGATCATCGTGGATTGGATGATGCCGCACATGGATGGTCTTGCACTCGTCAAGCAGCTACGCGAGGAGGGCCATCGTGTAATGGTGCTCATGCTCACGGCACGCGATGCAATTGAGAATAGAGTAGAGGGATTGGAGAGTGGTGCGGATGACTACCTGGTCAAACCCTTCGCTCCTGCCGAGCTGGTCGCCCGAGTCCATGCGATGTTGCGCCGCTCTCAACAGGCGGTGGGACAACCACTCGCTTATGACGATGTGACTCTCAACCCTGCTACACGCGAGGTGCGGCGCGGTGACACTGCCTTGGCGCTTACAGTTACGGAGTTCAACCTCCTTCACCTTTTCTTGCGTCATCCACGGCAAGTGCTTGAACGGGGGCAGATTCTGAACGAAGTCTGGGGTTACGATTTCGGAGGCAACGATAACGTGCTCGAGATCTACGTTGGCTACTTGAGGAAAAAACTAGAGACCGGGAATCGCTCACGCTTGATCCATACTGTGCGAGGCGTTGGGTACGTACTTCGCGAGGAATGATGTCCATTCGTCTACGTTTGAGCTTGCTGTACAGTGCTATTCTGGCCCTGATGCTGGTCATCTTCAGCGTTGCGCTGTACACGATTCAGTCGAACTTTACGCTGGGCTCACTCAAGAATGATCTGCGGTTCAGCAGCGAAGGATTGAGCCAGAGCATTGCGCGCATCTATGCTCGTCCGGAGGCTGAGGCGCCTCTTTCGCCTCGGCGTCCCCCTCCGCCCGTTTCCTTCGCAGACCTGACCGATGAGCAGGTGTTTCAACAGCTGCCGGAGCGTGAGATCGTAAGGGTGCTTGATGCGGATGGCGACTTGGTTGCAAGTCCTTTCGGAGATGATGTGGAGGTCCTCCCGCTTAGTCCAGATGGGCTGGATGCTTTGCGCAGGCAGGAGACATGGTGGGAAATGGCTATGGTGGCGCAAGAGCGCCTGCTGATCCTCAACCGACCCATCCTCACAGGAGGACAGGTAACCCAGATTCTTCAGGTGGCGAGATCTCTCACCGAGCGTGACCGGTCTCTGAGGGCTCTGAGTGCTACTCTGGCCATATCCACTATGCTTACCACCCTGGCTGCATTCGGTATTGGCTGGATTCTGTCGGGCTTGGCGTTGGAGCCGATCCAACGTATCACACAAACCGCTGACGCTATCGGCAGGAATTCTGACTTTGCGCGAAGGGTAGCTTACGCCGGCCCGATGGACGAAGTGGGCAAGTTGGCTGCTACCTTCAACACCATGCTACAGCGTTTGCAGGAAGCTTACCAACGGGTAGCAGAATCGCTGGACATGCAGCGAAGCTTCGTAGCCAATGTCTCTCACGAGCTGCGTACGCCTTTGACGACGGTGCGCGGCAACCTGGCCCTGCTACGCCGCAAGCCTCCACTTCCCAATGAAGAGAGGGCTGACATACTTGCTGATCTGGTTGATGAAAGCGATCGACTGATCCGCCTTGTCAACAATCTGCTTACCTTAGCCCGCGCTGATACGCAAGACGGTCTCCAAAGGGAGTCAGTGCCGCTGCGTCCTCTAGTGGATGAGGTCTGCCGGCAAGTGCGTCAGCTTGACTCTGGACGTCAGGTAGAAGCTGTGGTAAGCCCGGTGGTTGCTCTGGGCGATCGTGATGCGCTAAAACAGATACTGCTTATCCTACTAGACAATGCACTGAAACACTCCGACGGTTCGATCCTGCTGGAAGCAACCGATACTGAAGGTATGATCGGTATCCGGGTCGAAGATAGCGGACCAGGCATCGCCCCTGACAAGCTGCCCCACATCTTTGAACGTTTCTATCGTGGCGATCCGGACTCCCGCATCCCTGGCGTTGGGCTTGGCCTGTCGATTGCCAAGGCTTTGGTAGAAGGGCTGGGCGGTACAATCTGGATTGAAAGTGAGCTGGGCAGAGGCAGCAAGGTTCATGTGCGTCTACCTCGTGAGCCGATGGCCTGACCAGCATTTGTCTGCAGGTGGCTACGAGCATGTCTGGGACGGTTGCGTTGCCAGGCGCCAAGAGCCCGGGCAGTACTCCAGACAGATCCCAGGACGAGGCTCAGCAGTGGCGCGACAGATGGATTCTCACAATTCCGATAGACGGCAGTACTGTTGTAGAATCCGGTCAGGTTCGAACCGCGTACGAGGGCTCCCTCAGGAGGCCCCAGTGAAGTCGCCGCACGACCCATCAGAGGAGAATACAATGCGGTCTAGACAGGCTGTATGCATGGAGTTTCACGTATCGCGTCGTGCTCGTGACTTGTACGACTTTGATCAGCTGTTGTTCTCACTGACTGGGAACGTGCTGCTTGTCGATTTCCACGCAGCGCGCCTCTTTGCACAAAAGATGAATCAGAAGCGTGATCTGGCTCGTTTTCCGGATCGCGCCGTGAAAGCTGGACAACTTCACGCGATGGGGCTCATCGACGAGATTCTGCACCGGGTCGTTGCCTGGTATCGGGAGCAGCGGAACCCACTGGTGATGCAGCAGGCCCTTTCGTGGCTGGACGAGCGCTTCACTGAGCCAGTAGTGCAAGGAACCTTGCGACGGTTTGCGGAGGAGTTTCCTCCGCTGGCAGTGTACCGCAACGAACTCACTCTCACGGACTACATGCAGGGGCAGACTGCGGGTGTCCCGCACAGGCAGGTGCTACTAGAGGAGATGCTGCTACTCTGGCTGGCCAATGCGAACCCTGCCTTTTCTCCCTTCCGCGAATTGTTTGATGATACCGTACTGAGCCGACAGACGGCATACCCATCGATTATCTCCGCCCTGAGCACGTTTTTTGTTTCTCAGCCGGCGGCCGGTGCGCGGGGGCAGTCACTCTTTGACATGCTGCGTGAGCCAGCACTGGCTGCGCCGGATTCTCTTGTCGGGCAGTTGGCCTTCATCCGCGACAAGTGGTCTGCCATACTCGGTAGCCTGGTGCTGAGGATATTGGGCGGATTGGACTTGGTCCGAGAGGAGGACAAAGCTACTTTCGGCGGACCAGGACCTGCTTTGCCCTTGGAGTTCCCCGCTACCCTTGTTCTGGAAGCCGAACGCTACAGCACTGATCGGGACTGGATGCCGAAGGTTGTTCTGCTGGCCAAGAGTTCGTATGTCTGGTTGGATCAGTTATCTTGGCAGTATGGATATCCGATCACTCGTTTGGATCAGGTTCCTGACCAGGAATTAGATTTGTTGGCGCAGTGGGGATTCACTGCCCTGTGGCTTATCGGCGTCTGGCAGCGCAGCCAGGCTTCCCGACAGATCAAACAGATCATGGGCAATCCGGAGGCTGTTGCCTCTGCCTATTCCCTGCACGACTATGTGATTGCTGACGACCTTGGCGGCGAGGAAGCGTTTCGGGATCTTAAAGAGCGGGCTGCCCAACGAGGGATCCGCATGGCCGGCGATATGGTGCCGAATCATGTTGGCATTGACGCCAAATGGGTTATCGAGCACCCTGATTGGTTTGTTAGCCTTGACAACAGTCCCTTCCCCTCTCATACCTTCAGCGGACCCGATCTATCGTGGGATCAGCGGGTAGGCATCTTCCTTGAGGATCACTACTATGATCACAGCGATGCGTCAGTCGTGTTCAAGCGCCTTGACCGCTGGACGGGCGCAACTCGCTACATATATCACGGCAACGATGGTACCAGCATGCCGTGGAACGACACCGCACAGCTCAACTACCTCAATTCCACGGTGCGCGAAGCCGTAATCCAGACGATCCTCCATGTGGCGCGCAAGTTTCCCTTGATTCGTTTCGATGCAGCGATGACGCTGGCGAAACGGCACTATCAACGTCTCTGGTATCCCGAGCCTGGTGCAGGTGGAGCGATCCCGACGCGTGCAGAGCACGGGATGAGCAGGGAGGACTTTGATGCCGCTATGCCAGAGGAGTTCTGGCGTGAGGTGGTTGATCGTGTAGCGCTGGAGGCCCCTGACACGCTGCTGCTTGCTGAGGCTTTTTGGCTCATGGAAGGGTACTTTGTCCGTTCGCTGGGCATGCATCGCGTGTACAACAGTGCCTTCATGAACATGCTGAAGGCCGAGGACAATGCCAAGTACCGCACGACCATCAAGAACGTGCTCGAGTTCGACCCGGAGATCCTCAAGCGCTTTGTGAACTTCATGAGCAATCCGGATGAAGAGACCGCCGTGGCACAGTTTGGCAAGCACGACAAGTACTTTGGTGTGTGTGTGATGATGGCGACGCTGCCAGGCACGCCCATGTTCGGACATGGGCAGGTCCAGGGGTTCAGTGAGAAATACGGTATGGAGTATCGCCGTGCGTACTGGGATGAGAAGCCAGATGAGGAACTGGTCAGGCGGCATGAACGCGAAATCTTTCCTCTGTTGCACAAGCGGTACCTGTTTGCCGAGGTGGAGAGCTTCAGGCTTTATGACTTTGTGGGTCCAGACGGACACGTTAACGAGGATGTCTTTGCCTACTCGAACCGTTGGGGTGACGAACGGGCACTGGTCGTCTATCACAACAAGTATGCCGAAGCGCGGGGCCGGATTCGGATGTCCACAACGTATTCCGCGAGAGACAAAGGGACTGACGAACGGCGGCCCCAGAGCCAGGCATTGGGTGAAAGCCTGGCCATATCGAGGGGAGAAGGACTTTTCTGTGTCTTCCGGGAACACATCGCTGGGCTGGAGTACATCCGCAGTTGCGACGAGATCCACGATCAAGGTTTGGCCGTTGAGCTCGGTGCATTCAAGTACCAGGTCTTTATGGATTTTCGAGAGATCCAGGACACCCCTGAACATCACTACGGACAACTTGCAGCCCTTCTGGGTGGCCGAGGAGTGCCCAGCATTGCTGACGCCTTGGTTGAGATGCAGCTCCAACCTCTGCACGACGCCTTTGATGAGGTGTTCAACCCCGCTCTGATCGAGTGGGCGATGGGCACTCGTGCAGCAGGGGGCGAGTATTCGTCTACTGAAGAGTTCTTGACCGAGGTGGAAGAGACGGCCTTAAAGATGTTGAACGAAGCGCTCCACTTGGTGAGCACAGGCGCCGGTACATTTCTCCAATCAGAAAAGGCGCTGCAGCAAATCGCACACGACATGCGCATGGAGCTGGCTCGCATCGTACAGCCCCCGGTACGCTCTGGGCGATCACCACACGACAGATCGAGCCGATCGCGCAGTATGAGTCGGCCGGTGGAAAGCAACGGAGAGATGGATGCCGAATCCTGGGGCATGCTATTGGGTTGGTGGGCTGTCCATTCACTGGGAAAACTGGCCGGCGATGCCGGTTTCTCCGGCCGCAGCCGTGCCTGGATCGATGAGTGGCTCCTGGGCCGCAGGATTGTTGACGTGCTGGAGAGACAAGGACTATCGGAGCCTGAGGCACAGCACGCGCTGTCCTGGATAAAGGCGCTTGCCAGCCACCAACTGTGGTGTCAGTTCAGCGTAGCCGATACCGATATGCGGGCGGCCGTCACTCTTGCTGCGCTGCTTCAGGATGATGACCTGTTGCGGCTGCTGCAGGTCCACCGCTATCAAGACACCGTGTGGTACAACAAAGAAGCCTACTCCCAGATGCTGTGGGGACTGCAGTGGGTGTCCGAGCTCGGTGCTGCCGTTCGGCCAGAGCGCCAGGCGCGGCAAGAAAGCAAGGCTGCGCGAGATGTCCTGAAAAGGCTGGTGTGGGCGGACAAGCGATCTGGCTACAAAGTGAACGAGCTCGTGAGGTTGTTCGGCACCCCGGAGTCTCTGTCGTCGGACGAGAAAGTGGACTGAGCGGGGTCCGCCCATGTGTCACGCCAGGCTGCGCCTATGGCAGAGCCAAAGGCCAGTGCCGTATGGTCGACTTGCCTCTTAATCGTGTTCCCTGCTTGCTGCCGCGCGGTGGCGTCGGACACCAGTTTGTGGTCTATGGCGACTGTTGTTCCGGTATACCCGATGCTGAACATGAGCGGACTTTCCGGTCTGTCAACGCGGTAGTGCAGAGCTTTGCGCACCAACCCGAGTTTGTCTGTTTCCTTGGTGATGAAGTGCAGGGTCTGACCACAGATGGCGAGCAACTACGCCGCCAATGGCGCCATTGGCTCCACAGCGAGATGGCCTGGCTCGGCTCCGAGGGCATTCCCGTTTGGCACACTACAGGGAACCACACGACCTATAGCGAACTGAGCGAGGCGGTCTTTCGTGAGATGCTGCGGCACTTGCCACGTAACGGCCCGTTGGGGCAAGAAGGCCTCAGCTACTTTGTCCGCGAAGGGGACCTTCTGCTCGTCTTTGTGAACACTGTATGGTCTGGGCTCGGTGAGGGGCGTACCGAGACTACATGGCTTGACCGCACGCTGACTGAACAGAGTGATGCCCGGTACAGATTCGTTTTCGGGCACCATCCTGCCCACGCTAGTAACGGATTCTCAGGTTCCTACCAACGGCATCTTGACGCTCAGAACTGCCGCTCGTTCTGGGACATCCTTGTTCAACATGGCGTTCTGGCCTATTTCTGTAGTCACATGCTGGCATTCGATGTGCAGGTCTACGAGGGGGTACTGCAGATTCTTACGGCAGGTGCTGGAACGCTCCCACTGATGCCGATGGATACTGAGTATCTGCACTGCGTGCAAGCGACGATTGATCGCCGGGGCCTCAGGTATCAGGTACTGGACACTTCTGGTCAGGTGCGCGAATGGCTGACGTGGC
>DIVN01000282.1 GCA_002435875.1 Anaerolineales bacterium UBA6131 | reverse complement strand
CACTGCCGATCGCCGCGAGTGCTCGCTTGCTTAGCCGACGCACCTTTGACATTCATCGCTCCCTTCACTAAGCTATGTCCGGCCGCCCCACAGCACCAAACGCATCTGGCATCCACTTCTCTGAGGAGGTACTCGTGGCAGAGACCCGCTACATCGCCATAGAGGGACCTATTGGCGTAGGAAAGACCACTCTGGCCAGGTTGATCCATCAGCAGCTCGACGCAGAGCTGCTCCTGGAAGTTTTCGAAGAGAATCCTTTCCTCAGCGACTTTTACGCCGATCGGGCCAAATACGCCTTCCAGACCCAGATTTTCTTCTTGCTCAGCCGCTACCGCCAGCAGCACCACGTCATTTCCCGTGCATTGCGACGGACGTCGCTAGTAAGTGACTATACGTTCGCCAAGGACCAGTTGTTCGCCCAACTGAACCTCTCCAATGACGAGCTCACCGTCTACGACAACCTGCACGCGGTATTGGCCCAGCGCATACCGCTGCCCGACCTGGTGGTCTACCTTCGCGCCGATCTTGACGTCCTCATGGAGCGCATCGCCATACGCGACCGCAGCTACGAACGCTCCATGCCGCGCCAGTACATAGCGGATCTAATCCAGGCCTACGAGCGCTTTTTCGCGACGTACGAAGCCACACCTTTGCTGATCATTGACACGAACGTCCTCAACATCGTCCAGCGACCGGAAGATCTTCGCTACGTTGCGGAGCGGGTAAAATCCGCGTTGGGCGCTGGCACCCACCAGAGACAGTTGCCTGAGCTCGAGCCGGCCATGCCCGACGCCAGGGCAGCCGTGGTTGACAACTCACGCCGTCGCCTTTGCGACCTGCAAGGCTGGAATCGCACTGCCGAGCTCGATTCAAGCTCACCCAACGCCTTATATCAGGAGTTTCTCAACTTTCAGGCCACAGTCGGCCGCACTGCCGAGGCCCTGGGCAAAGTCTGGTCAGCTCAGGGTGCGCTAGTGGCGCAAACTGGCAATCAAGAAGAGGCCGGGGCCCTTGCTCGCGAGCGTCAGGCCACGGCCCTGAAGACTCAAATGGCTGACGCCCTGGGCAGCTTGCTGCGCCTGGCCAACCACCTGGACATAAACCTCGAGGAGGCCTACTTGCAGAGGGTAAAGCTTTCCACACGATCGTCGGAGGTGTAACCCCAGCATGAAGAAATTCATCGCGGTAGCAGGGAATATCGGTGCCGGCAAGTCGACCCTCACTGCCCTGCTGAGCACAAGACTGGGCTGGGAGGCTTTCTACGAGGCGGTGGACGACAATCCCTACCTATCGGACTTTTATCGCGATATGCAGCAGTGGAGTTTTCATTCGCAGGTGTTCTTTCTCTCGCGCCGCCTGCGCCACCACCGTGCATTGCTCGACTGGCCAGGAACCGTCATCCAGGACAGGACCGTCTACGAGGATGCAGAGATCTTTGCCGAGAACCTGTACCGCCAAGGCCACATGGCCGAGCGCGACTACCGCACCTACCGCGAGCTGTATGAGGCAATGAGCCTTTTCCTTCCTCCCCCGGATCTGGTCGTGTACCTGCAGGCATCGGTGCCCACACTGCAACGCCATATCCAGCTGCGCGGAAGGAGTTATGAGCAACAGGTTCCGACCGAGTACGTAACTCAGCTCAATCAGCTTTACGACGAGTGGATTGACAGGTTCTCGCTCTGTCCGGTACTCGCAGTGCCTGCTGACGACCTGGACTTTGTGCGCTACGAGTCACACCTGGAACTCATCGCCAACCGCGTTCTCGACAAGCTGACCGGTAAGGAGACAGTCGCCCTTTCCTGAATCGGCGTGGCTATCACCGCCTGCCGCACCACGTTCACTCATCACGCATGCGCGCCCAGAGTTGCGCCGATTGCTCTGCTGCCCGCACCTTCAGCTCAGCTTCATCAACCCCAAGCACCACACCGTCCTGCAGCACCACGCGTCCAGCCACGACTGCGCTCTGAACGCCCGAATTCAGGGCAGCCATGATATGGCTGGCGGCGCTTGACCCGTCCAATGGCGTCAGCGGCTCATAACGGACCGCTATCAGGTCCGCAGCAAAGCCACTCGCCACCTTCCCCAGCCGACAGTCAAACAGCCTTTCGGCAAAGGCAACGTTGTGGCCGTACACCATCTGCAGGGCCATCTCGTCAGAAAACGCACTCGCATCCCTGGCCTCAAGTGTCTGCAACAGTCTGGCAGTGGTCAGTTCTTGTGGAATGTCGTAGAACCCATCGGAGCCCAGCCCAACCGCTTGCCCAAGCTGGAACATCTTGACCAGCGGTGCCACCCCCACTCCATTGCCCATGTTGGACTTGGGGTTGTGAACATTGAAGGTGCGTGTTTCGCGCAACAGGCTGATATCTACATCGCTGACGTGAACCGTGTGTGCCATGATGGACTTCGGGCCAAGAACGCCGATCTCATGCAGGAATTCCGCAATGCTCACCGAGTGGGTCTGTGCGAATCGTGCCACTTCCGGCCGATGCTCTGCCAGGTGCATGTGCACGCCTGCGTCGAGATCTGCCGCTTCCCCAGCGCAGCGGCGCAAAGTCTCGTCCGAAAGGCTGTAGACCGCGTGCAAGCCGAACAACCCAGTCAGACAACGCCCTCCGCATCGCTTGGCTTCGCGTATGAATCGGCGATTCTCAGCAATACCCTGGTCGCGACTGAGATGCCCATCCCGATCCGAGACTTCGTACGCCAGGCAAGCGCGCAGGCCCACCTGTTGCACACTCGCGGCAACCTGACTCAGGCTATCCGGTACGGCGGTGGGGCTTGCATGATGGTCGATAATGGTGGTGATCCCGCTGCGCAGTGAGGCGACGCCCCCCACTAGGGCCGATATGCGATTGTCCTCCACAGTCAGCCGCTTATCGAACCGCCACCAGATACGCTCCAGGACCTCCGGAAAGGTGTGAGGCGGCTCGCCATACACCGGCATCCCCAGGGTCAAAGCCGAGTACATGTGCGTGTGCGCGTCAATCAGGCCGGGCAGCACGAACGTCCCGTCTGCACTCAGGCGCTGAGCCTGCGGGTAATGCTCCCTAAGCTCATCTCGCGGCCCGACCGCGGCGATTGTGTCGCCTGCAACTGCCACGCTCTGTCCCGCGGCGATTTCGCCCGCCAGCGGGTCTATCACAATGGTGGCTCCCTCTATCAGAATGGTCATTGCTGTCTCCCGAGCCGCCTGGCTCCTGTTGTGTCCGTTCCTGCGGCCAGCCACATCGTTCATCCTAGAGTGGGCAGCAGCTTGCTGCTTCTGCCTGCCATGGTCACAAGCGGCATATCTCGAATTTGTGCTCCTCAGTATCGTAGAGCCCACAGCTTGGGCGGCCAAACCTGCCCATGAGCTCACCCGGATTACCCCAGAGCGTCGATTTCAGCCTTTGCACATCAGCGGTATGGTTATGTCCGCTGAACACCGCCTCAAACTCACCGGAAAGCGCCAGGGCCCGCCCAATCTCGGGGTAGTGCGCGACAGCAATCTGGCGCCCGCCCATCTCGATTTTGGCCACCGGCTGATGGAAAGTGACATTTCCTGCCTTTTCGGCCGCTGCAAGCAGCAGATAGACGTCACCGTCGTTGTTGCCAAAGACCGCATGAATCGGACCGCGAAATCCATCCGCGAGGGCTCGCAAGGTAAAGGGAGCGCAGAAATCGCCGCAGAAGATGAGTGCCTCTGCGTGTGCCACCTTGCCTCGAGCTTCTTCCAGGTGATCCAGACGATCATGGCAATCGCTCATCACCGCGATAAGCATATCACTCTCCTCAGGTGTGCTCGACCTACTCCCGGACATCCCTCAGACGTCGGCGGGGACGACCACTTCGACATCAGAAATTGGATAGCTCGAGCACGGGTGAATGAAGCCATACGTTCTGTCGGCCGCACGCCTGCCGTCCGTTTCCGGCACCACAAACACCTCTCCTGAGACAAGCCTGGAACGACAGTACCCACACTCACCCGAGCGGCAGTGAGACGGGGGCCCCAGGTTCGCCCTCTCGAATGCTACCAGCAAAGTCTCGTCTGCCCGAGCAGGAATCTCCACGCGACGGCCATTGATGTGCACGTTAGCACGGTACACCTTGCCCACTGCAGGGGTCGGAAACCCCGGCCAATGACCAATATCCCTGACCTCGCCATAGGCCTCCCAGCGTACCCTGCGCCTGGGCACCTGCAGGCTAGCCAACTCACGCCCTACGAACTGGTACATCGCTTGCGGACCACACACGAAAAACGTTCCACTTTGTGGATCTGCGTGCTTGCGGATCATCTCAGCACTAATGAAACCCTGCTCACAGCCCTCCGGCACGATGCCATCACAACTCAGTACGTGCACCGTGCGCAGCCGGTTGTCGGATCGCCTCTGCAAGTCCAGTAGCTCGTCGTAGAAGAGGATGTCGTCTGGCTGGCTACTGCCATAGAGGAGAAGCAGCTTTGCCGCCAACTTGCCCGAGACAATCTCACGCGCCATTGAGCGGAACGGGGTGATTCCAGAGCCGCCGGCAAGCCCAATAATCTGCTCCGAATCTCGAAGTGGCTCGTGGTAGAAAACACCCAAGGGAGCGGAGCTTTCCACCTTGGTCCCGACTCCCCAATGCTCCCAAACAAAGGGCGTCAAAAAGCCATCAGGAATCTTCCGCAAGGTGACTTCGTAAAAGCCTTGTTCGCCCAGCGATTCATATGGTGCAGAAGAGATGGAGCATGGGCGCGTTACGCGCACGCCATCCACATCAACCTTCAGGCTGAGGTACTGCCCCGCTCGAAAGTAGGGTAGACTTTCCGTACCTTGGTCAGGATCGGCAACTAACCGATAGGTCCTGCTGGATGCCGTCTCCTGAGCAACTTTGATGATCTGCAGGTGCAGCTTTGCCGGGTGCAACTGGCGCGCCAGCTCATTCACCGCATGCACTGCCAGAGGTTCAGCTGAGGCTCTCGCAATGCGCTTCTTCCGTTGGCCCGGTAGACCCCGAAAGGCAAGAAGATCGAACAGCCCCCCGCGTACGCTGACTTTCATCGCTTCATCTCCTTTCGTCCATGAGGCTCGCCAGGGTTAACAGGCCTGCCGTCTGCCCCGACATGAAAGAGCTGCTGTAGCCATGACACCGGAAAGCATAACCACCGCAAAACTGTAGTCCCTGTATGCGCGCCTCTTCCCGCATAGCCATCATCCTTGGAATCAGCGAATCCCAGTTGTCGGGCTCGTAGCCATAGATCGTGCCGCCGTGGCCACCTGTATATCGCGCGTAGGTCGGAGGAGCAGCCACCTCGATCTCTTCGATATGCTTGCTCACGGGTGCGCCCGTGGCGTTCTCAAACTGGGTGATCAGCGCGCGGGCCATCCGGTCCTTCACCGCAACATAGTCCTGGGCCGATACTCCCTGCCATGCCTCTGGCCGCGCCAGAGTGGTCAGCGACAGGATGCTGGTCCCTGCTGGCGAGCAGTCTGGAAGGGCATTGTTCAGGCAGGCTGAAGCCTGCACCATCGGTGCCTCAAGCCGCCCAAACCTAGCATAGGCCGCATCGGTATCCGTGCTCTCATTGACAAAGTAACTGTACTCGTTGAGTCCCAACTCCCTCGGCGGCGCATCCAGCCCCAAATAGACTGTCACGGCGCTCGTCGCAAACCGCCGCGCGTTCGATTCGCGCCAGGCAATCGCCGGTACCTCTAACTTGGGTGACACCAGACGGTTGTAGACAAGGGCTGAGGATACGTTTGCCACCACGTGCCGCGTCAGGATTGTCTCGCCTTTGGAGGTCAGGACGCCCCTTACCTGTCCACCCTCTACCAAGAGCTGATCCACTTGTGTGTTGAACTCGGTCTCCCCGCCCAGTTCCCGAATGCGCGCTTCAACTGCCGAGGTGAACTCGTGCGACCGGTTCGGGGGGATAAACGCGCTGAATTGGATCAGTTTGGCCATCATTCCAGCAAACACAGTAAAGTTCAGGCGGCTCGTTGGAGGGCCCAGGTAGACCCACGGCGCGTGAAAGATGGCCTGAGCTTTCTTGGGCACTTTCAGCGCGTTCGCCACCTGATCAACTGAGTATGGGGCTGTCTTGAGGAAATTTGCATAGCGGCTGGTCAGCACTTTGCGATCCGGATTCCCCCTCGATGCCCCAAGATACGCGAGGGCGTCTACCACCTCGAAACACAGGTCAATGTACTTGGCAACAGAATCGCGCGCTCCAGGCACCGCACGGTCGATGGTGCTGAGGTACTCATTTACGCCATACTTTAGGGTCACATCCATCGCCTCTTCCGGGTCCGTCACGATCAACCGGAACGCTTCGGGTATCTCCCTCCAGTCGAGGCAGATCCCCAAATCGTCCTCAAGGAATTGGCGCACACCGCCCTTGTGATCCGCGGGGCCAACATCTGCCACCAGGTGCATCGCGCTCTCGAACTCAAAGCGGCCGCGCACAAAGCTGCTGGCAAAGCCTCCGGGGACATTATGCTGCTCCAGGAGCAGCACCTTAACACCCTTGGCCGCCAACTGCGCCGCTGCACCGAGGCCGCCATTCCCCGCTCCGACCACCACGCAGTCAAAAGTCCGCTGGGTCAGTCCTGTCCCCGACATGCTCTCCCCTCCTGGCATCTGCTCGTATCCATCTGTATGATCAAGGCAAGTAGCGCACCCGGCAGTCACAGCCAGCCCTGATGCTAATGCCGATATCAAT
>DIVN01000133.1 GCA_002435875.1 Anaerolineales bacterium UBA6131 | reverse complement strand
AGGACGTAGAGCTTCAGATCTGGTCGGGCACGCAGCTTGTTCGCCAATCTCCGCTTGGCTACTTTGTGGTGAAGCAACTGCCCGGCTCTGCGCTGGGATACACTGTGGTTCCGTTCAATCCAGATGAAGACGATACACCCACCTTTGCTGGATTCGACGTGGTCGCTGGGCCGCAGACTCCAGGCTATCGGGTTCGCCTCGTGACACCCGATGGAGAAGTGGTGCCAACGAGCGAGCGATCTCTTGTGCGCGTGGTCGATGAGCTGCCGGTGCTTGTCTATGTCCTGGTGCTGGCTCCATTGGCTCTGGCCTTGCTGCTGCAACAACGGCGGCGGGCACTCCGGGCTCGATCGCTGAAGACCCTCGCTGAGGCTGGGGCATAGCCGCCCTGCGACGTGTCCATGTCTCGGGTCATGTAAAATGGGTTGAGCCTGGCAAGTGCTTGGTCAGCTTTGTCGGGGGGCCCTGCAAGACAAACCGAGTCGCTAACGGTTGATGGGGCTCGGTTAGTGCGCGCCATGGCAGGGCAGACGCGCCGACGGGTTGGATGTGTACAAGCTCAAGAGAAGCGCTGGTACAGACGAGAGGAGCATAGCTGGTCATGTCAAGCCTGCGCCGATCCAATACCTTCGAGGCCTTTCAGGACGGACCATTCGCCAGACTTTGGGTCTCTTTCTGTTTGTCCTACGTGTGCCGTGCCATCGAGACGACTGCTTTACCCTGGCTGCTGCTGGAGCTGACAGACTCTCCGGGATTGGTGACGGCCCTGGGCGCCGTCAGGACGGCGCCACTGATCCTGGTGGGTTTGCTGGCTGGGGGCTTGGTCGATCGCTATTCTAAGAAGTGGGTGCTGGTCGGGTCTCACCTCTTTAGTCTTGCTGCCGCTCTCCTCGTCCTGGTCATGTTGTGGACTCGCGCCATGCGGATTTGGGTGATCTTCCTGGCCGCTGTACTCTCCGGAATCGCCTACGCTGCAGACTTTTCATCGAAACGCGCCTATATATCCCAGAGATTTTCTGGCAGCAGGCTCTCGAACGCATTATCGCTGGAGTACGTGGCTTTCACCGTGACCAACATTCTCGGTCCTCTCATCGGCGGCAGTATGCCCGAGATGATAGGCTACCTGCGGACTTTTGTCCTCGTTGTGGCTCTCGACCTGGTCGACCTGGTGCTGCTGGTCTCTCTTGCACCAGACAAAGCCTCCGCGGTCAAAGCAGCGACCAGCCGCGGCGCGGCGAATGTGGTCCGAAGCATGCGCGCAGTTTGGTCCAACCGTCCCGTGCGGGCCGTCATTCTGGTGACTGGCATGCTCAACCTCTTCGCCTATCCGAACATGCAGCTTCTCCCGGTCTTGGCGCGCGATGTGCTGGGCGTGGGATCCGTGCTGCATGGCGTGCTGCGCTCGGCCACGGGCGTTGGCTCGCTGATTGGCTCGCTCGTGCTGGCATCGCTTCGTGTACAGAGGAAGCAGGCCATGCTTGCTTTGGGATGTACATTGATGTTGGTTGGCTGGCTGGGGACGGGTATATCGTCTGTATACGTGCCTTCGTTCCTTCTACTCTGTGTGGTTGGGTTGGGTATGGCGGGGTTCAGTACGACGCAGCCTACCATAATCGTGCAATCGGCGCCAGGTGAACTGCAGGGCCTTGCCCTCGGCGCGCTGGCTGGTGCCATCGGAATCAGTCCGTTAGGGGCGCTGTGGGTAGGGCAGCTGGCAGAAGCTCGGGGCGCGCAGGCTGCGATCCAGTTGCAGGCACTGGTCGGCCTGGCGTGTCTCGGTGTGCTCATCTGGACTCAGTTGGATGTACAGAAGGAGACACCGTAAGAACGCAACACTTGCCTCCTGGCGCTAATCTGAATCTCGTGGTGGCCTGGGCATGACCGCATCCTCTAGCGACTTGAACCCCGAGGTCTTTGAGGCCTTTCGCACCCCGGCCTTTCGGCGCATGTGGCCCGCGGCACTGTTCGGCTACATAGGGGGGAGTATGGAGATGACCATCACCTCCTGGCTTGTGTTACAGCTTACCAACTCCCCGGAGAAAGTGTCCTTTCTGGGCGTTAGCCGTCTGGCGCCAACGTTGATCTTGGGCCTCTTTCTGGGCAGCCTTGCTGACCGCTACTCGAGGAGAAATCTGATCCTCATCTCCCAGGCTCTGGTCACGCTCTTTGCGGCTTTGATGCTGTTCCGTCTATCAGTGAATGCGGTAGATGCCTGGTTTGTGATTGTCCAAGTGTTGTTTGTGGGAGTCTCCTCGACTCTGCTGTTCTCCTCCTGGCGGTCGTACTGCTCCGATGTCTTCTCACCGTCGCAGCTGGCTAACGCGATGTCACTCGATGTGGTGGCCTTCCGCGCTGCGCGCATGATTGGCCCGCTCCTCGGGGGAGGGCTTATAGCGTTGGTGGGATATGCCTGGACCTACGCTCTGATCACCACACTGTACCTCGGCGCGTTTCTACTGATGCACACGGTGCATGGTGACGGTTCATATGTGCCACGAAAGAGCGCTGCAACCACGAAAACTCACATGGGGGACGCGTTCCGAGTAATCGCCTCAAACCGGGCTCTCGGCGCAATCCTGCTGCTTACCCTGGTGATGAATCTGTTTGGCTTTCCCTATGAGGAAATGGTCTCGGTGTTCGCGCGTGATGTGCTCCGAGTAGGATCTACTTTGTACGGTTTGCTGGGTGCTGGCGCTGGGCTTGCTTCGTTGCTGGGGTCGTTGGCAATCGCCTCCCGACGGGTGCGTCGACAACGCACGCTGTTCTCGCTTGGCGCGGTGCTTACGATGCTTGCACTTGTGCCTTTTGCCCTTTCTTCTCGCTACTGGGCATCCTTCCTCCTTCTTTCGCTTTCTGGGCTCGCTGGCGCAGGATTCGACACGATGCAGTTCACGATCCTGCTGCAGGCAGTACCGCCAGAGATCAGAGGGCGGATGATGGGAATAACTACACTTGCCATCGGCATGATGCCTGTGGGTATCCTGGCGTTGGGGCAGCTGACGGAAGCTCTGGGCCCTCAGATGGCGCTGGCGCTGATGGAGGGCACTGGAGTACTGGCGGCATTGCTGTTGCTGGGCTACTTTCCCGAGCTTCTGGACAGAACCTAGCCTGTTCGTCTCGGTTGCACTCGCAATGGCATTCGTAGCCGTCATGCGGTGCAGCGGTGAGGTGGTCGGACAACAGACTCTGGGCAAGCGCTCACAGCGGCAGCGAACTCCATTGCCGCCTTGCAGGCTGTGCCAGTTGGGTTGACAGTTCTGCCCTTGGTTTGCCCACTGAGGTCCCTGGCTCAGAGCTGGCGGGGCAACTGATACAGGTTGGCGGCAACCAGTGGCGCGATCTTTTTGCCGGCTACAACAGGAGCGGCCCGCTCTGCAGCGCCTGTCTGTGCCCACCTGCACCTGTGCTAACCGATGAGGCAGGCCGGGTCGATGGGATACCTGCGTGAACTAGCCTTTGAAGAGGATTGTGGTGGTGTGGTTCAATCTGGATGGAGGTGGACGGTGACGGCTACCCTTAGACGCCTGGGTCCGACAACCTTTGAAGCCCTTCGCAACCCAGCATTCCGGCGCATGTGGCCCGCATCTTTGCTGTGGTATACGGGGCGTCACATGGAGACGACCATTGCCTCGTGGCTCGTGCTGCAGCTGACAAACTCCCCGGCACAGGTGTCGTTCTTGGGAATCAGCCGGATGCTGCCGATGCTCCTTTTCGGGTTCTTGCTGGGCAGTCTCGCCGACCGCTATTCCAAGCGCAACCTGATCCTGATCTCGCAGGCAATGACGACGCTGTCGGCCGCGCTCATGCTGTACCGCCTCTCACGTGGCGCAGTTGATGCCTGGTACGTGATTCTGCACGTGCTGGTGCTCGGGATCTCCTGGTCGCTGCTCTTCTCGTCCTGGCGATCGCATCTCTCCGATCTCTTCCCCGCACAAGAGCTCTCCAATGCGATGTCTCTGGATGTGGTGGCCATGCGGGCAGCGCAGATGGTCGGGCCGCTGCTGGGTGGGGTGCTAATTGCCGTGGCTGGCTACGCCTGGACCTACGTCCTGATCACCAGTCTATACCTGTGTGCTTTCGTGCTGATTCGCTCCGCGCGCAGTGAGGGCCCACCTGTGTCACGCCACGTCACAGCAGGGATGGGGGCTCACCTTGGGGAGGCCGTGCAGATGATCAGCGCAAACCGCACGCTGCGCGCGATCCTCCTGTTCACCCTGGTGATGAACCTGTTCGGTTACCCCTATATGGAGATGGTGTCGGTGATCGCTCGCGATGTGCTAAAGGTCGGCTCCACGCTGTACGGCCTGCTGGGCGCAGTGACGGGTCTGGCGTCGCTGGTGGGCTCGCTGACCATTGCCTCTCTGCATGTCCGTCGCCAGCGTACGCTCTTTTCGCTTGGCGCGTTGCTGGAAATGATCGTGCTGATCCCCTTCGCCCTCTCCTCCCACTATGGGCTGTCGGTTCTGACTCTCGTCTTGGCGGGTCTGGTAGGCGCGGGCTTCAACACAATGCAGTTTGTCATCGTGCTGCAGGCGTCGCCCCCTGAGATGCGGGGCAGGGCCATGGGAGCCGTGACGCTCGCCATCGGCATGATGCCCCTGGGCATCTTTGTGTTGGGCCAACTGGCCGAGGCAATTGGCCCGCAGATCGCTCTGGCTCTGTTGGAAAGTGTGGGCGTAGTGGCCGCTCTGCTGTTGCTCAGAAGCTTCCCCGAGCTCCTGGACAAGGCCTAGGACAACTGATAGTCTTGGACTTGGCCCCTGCCGAGTCCGCAGAACCTTGTCTGGGGCAGGTCTGAGTCACGAAGCGTGACCTGCGTCTACGCGGCTAGCCTGCGCACGAGCTTGCCAAAGCCCGGCTTGACCAGTATCTCCCCGTCTTGGTATACCGTGGTGCCTCTCACGATCGTGCGTTCAACCTGGCCCTTGAAGTGCATCCCGACGTACGGGCAGTGTTTGTGCTTGCTGAACATCTGATCGGCACTGAGGGTCCACTCCTCATCCAGGTCCACAATCACCATGTCGGCGTCGGAACCCGGAAGCAGCGCGCCCTTCTTGGGGTACACCCCGAAGATGCGAGCTGGGTTGGCTGACATCAACCGAACCAGGTGCGGGAGCGTTAGCCCTCGCTTGTGCACGCCCTCGGTGAGGATCGCCGGCAACATCGTCTGGATCCCCGTGACGCCACCCCAGGCTTCCCAGATGTTGTCGTTGCCGCGCTCTTTGTCGGCAACAGGGCAGGGAGAGTGATCGGAGGCCACAGTGTCAACCATGCCGTCCAGCAGGCACTTCCAGAGTTGCTCAACTTCTGCTCGTGGGCGGATGGGTGGTGCGCATTTCGCCACGGGGCCCAGTCGGACAAAGGCATCGCGGTCAAGGCAGAGGTAGTGCGGACAGGTCTCGGCAGTGGCCCTGGTGCCCGATCGACGGGCTTCAGCGATAGCGCGGACGCCGTCGGCAATGCTGATATGAACGATGTGCAAACGCGCATCAGCCGCAGCGGCCCAATAAAGCGCCCGGCGGATTGCCTCCAGCTCGCCCTCCGGCGGTCTGGATTCTAGCCAGGCATCTCGGTCCACACGCCCCGCTTCGCGAAGCTGCCGGGCTGCATAGGACACGATTGAGTCATTCTCGGCATGCAGACCGATGATGTTCCCCAGTTGCTTGACTTTGCGCAATCCTGCATACAGCAGGTCATCATCGACGCGAGGAAAGTCGGTGCCGGCGTCGCTCATGAAGCTCTTGAAGCCGATCACGCCCTCGGCGTGCAGCGCATCGATCTCCTTGAGGTTGTCATGTACCAGGCCGCCCCAGAAGGCATAGTCGACCACACACTGTGTGCTGGCCAGCTCGTGCTTGCGCAGCAATTGGGCCCGATCGATCGTGGGAGGAGTGGCATTGAGCGGCATCTCCAGAGGTGTCGTGACGCCACCGGCCGCAGCAGACATGCTGCCCGTAAGAAAGCCTTCCCACTCTGTTCGGCCAGGCTCATTGAAGTGTGCATGGTCATCCACGAGCCCGGGCAGCAACGCCTTGCCACCGAGCTCGATGGTCTCTTCAGCCTCAACTGCCAGGTCCCCGTGCAGGATCTGAGCGATCTTGCCGTCTTTGACCGTGACGCCACCGTGAAAAGCGCCATCTTCGGTCACCACGAGCCCGTCGTGCAGGTAAAGGTCGGCCTTCATCTCCATTCACCTCCGTAGTGTGGTCCAGCCTGCATGCACCAAAGCGGATGTTCTGGCGGGTGTCGTGCTATTG
>DIVN01000007.1 GCA_002435875.1 Anaerolineales bacterium UBA6131 | reverse complement strand
TTGAACTGGTTCATGCCGGCATTGGTCAGCAACAACGTGGGGTCCCCCACCGGCACCAGCGAGGCGCTGGGTACGATGAGGTGATCTTTACTGCCAAAAAAATCAAGGAAGCTCTGACGAACTTCCGTACCCGTCATCCGTTTCATGCGTACTCCTCTCCATCTACAACGTGTAAGCGCCGGTGGCGGGCCGTGCAGTGCAACCACTGGCAAACGGTCATTTTAGCTGAAGTCGGAACAGATGTCAAACCACATGTGGCTTGCACCAGGAGCACCGATTTTAGCCTTTCCCCTCACACATTCGGAGTGCCATCAGCAAGGTAGCTTGGTTGGCCTTCCAGGCATCGACATGGTTCAGGATGATTTCGAGCAGCTCGCTGGGCCGTAGTAGGGTGAAGTGGGGTCCTGCGTAGATGGCCAACTCTCGTTCGGGCATCGGGAAAGGGGGCGGTGCCAGGTTCCATGTGGAGAGGTCGTCTTCTTCCGTTTCCTGCAAGTAGAATCCAAGCAAGGTGAAGGCGTTCAAGGCGAAGTGGACCTGGGCAAAGGCGACTCCCCGACGACAGGGAGGTAGATCATCCAGATTCCAGTAGCGGGTGAGGGTCATGAACACCTCCTCAAGCGTCCAGCGTTGGCCGTTGTCGTCGAGGATCTCGCTGGCGATGGCAGGGGAGGTGGTGACCAGGCCTTGGTAGACGATGCGGTCTGGATAGGTATCGCGAATCAGGCAGCCAGAGAGCGGAACAGGAGCTCCGATCCACTCATTCTGTAGGTGGGTGAAGCCCATGATAGCTCGCTCAGGAGGGGGCTGGTCATGGATCTTGGGTGGCTCAGCTTTGGTCCAGACCGCATCAGCCAAACGACTCAGGTTGTGCATCTCCTCCAGAACCAGCATACCCTCTTTCACGCCGATGGTCACGCGCGTTCCGTGCCGGTGCAAGTCGGCAATCCAGGAACCGTCCAGGTAGCCTCGGTCGATCAGTAGATGGTGAATGAAGCCATGGCCCAGCGCCTTCTCTGCCGCCGCAAAGAGCTTCTGGCCAACGACCGTCTCGTTCTCTGTGTCCGGCACAAATGCCCACAGCAGAGGCCAGACCACGCTCTCTTGCCAAACGCCCAGGATACACACCTTGAAACTCAGCGCCTCAGTGTGAGCGCCCCGCGGCACGTGAAAGTAGAGGCTGTCCATCACCCACAGCTTGCGCCGAAACTGGCCTGGACAATAGGCCACCAACGCCTTCATCACCAGCTTCTGATGCGCCAGGAAGTCCTCAGCCGTGGCCTCGGCAAAGCACTCAGCGATGGCTTCCACGCTAAAGGGCCGCTGACCCTCTGGTGTTTGATAGAACCCTTTCTCGATCTGCAGAGCATTGAAGCCCATCTGGCGCAGGATGTAGGGCGAGCGAAAGAGCGTGCGCTCTATCGGAGCCAGTCGCTCCAATCCAAAGAGGGGACGATGCACCAAGCTGTTGCAGAAGAAAAAGATGGGGATCGTGCGTCGCCGCCGGTGATCAGGAAACTGCTCCAATACCTCCAGTAAGCCGGCTTCCAGCAGAAACCCGGCTAACCCATCCAGAAACCCCCGCGCCGCAGGCAGAATGCCTGTGCATTCGCCCCGCTCCAAAGCTTCCACCACCGCCTGACGATTCTCCAAGAAGATCTGCCATGCCCGTTCGTGTTTTGCCATCGCTGCCTCCTGCCTCGCTGTCAGCGATAGCATACACTCACTCATCCAGTTCCCCAAATCCTAAAATCGGTGCTCCTGGCCTGTGACCTCGCTTACTTGACAGACCCCCAGGGTTGTGCTAAGATAATCCCGACGGTTTAGTAGGAATTCAGCAGCGAAGGAGAACCGGAACGGTGCGAGTATCAACCAAAGAACTTTATGGGTTGCGGGCCATGGGCGAGTTTGCACGCCACTTTGGCCAGGGGCCGGTATCCCTGGCCGATGTGGCAAAAAACCAGGGCATTTCTCAGGCGTACCTGGAACAGATCGCCATTGACCTGCGCCGCGCCGGACTGCTGAACAGCAGGCGTGGAGCGCAGGGAGGTTACTATCTGGCCCGCGCGCCTCAGGCCACTACGGCCGGCGACGTAATTCGCGCCCTGGAAGGCTCCATCCTGCCCATTCAATGCGTTGCCGAGAAGCGGTGTGCGCCCTGCTCTCGCGAAGACGGGTGCACGGCGCGCGGCATTTGGGAACAGGTGCGTGATCGGCTGGTCGAAACTTTGGACTCGATCACGTTGACTGAGCTACAATAGCAGACCAGGAGAAAAAAAGTGGCAACCAACTCGAGCCTCCAGGCGCTGGATGCTGCTGAAACCGGCGTCTCCCATGAGCCGCGCGTCGGCCGGCTTCGCGGTGGTCTACAGCGGTTGCGCGAGGACATTCAGACCATCTATGTCAAGGACCCGGCTGCCCGAAGTGTACTCGAAGTACTGACCTGCTATCCGGGCTTGCATGCGAACTGGATGCACCGGATCGCCCACGCTCTATGGAAACGGAACCATTTGACCTTGGCAAGGATCGTGTCGCACATCAGCCGCTTCCTCACGGGCATCGAGATCCATCCCGGTGCCAAGATCGGGCGGCGGTTCTTTATCGATCATGGGTCAGGTGTGGTCATCGGCGAAACGGCAGAGATCGGCGATGACGTGCTGATGTATACGGGGGTCGTTCTCGGCGGAACCACCTCGGAGCGTGTCAAACGGCATCCTAGCATTGGCAACTCGGTGGTGATCGGCTCACACGCTATCATCCTGGGCAATATCGCCGTGGGAAATGGCGCCAAAGTCGGGTCTGGGTCTGTGATCGTGGAAGCAGTGCCGCCGGGAGCCACCGTTGTCGGAGTACCCGGGCATGTCATCCGCATCAACGGACGGCGCCTCGAAAAGAAACCGCAGGACTTGTTGGACCATGCCCGGCTGCCCGACCCGGTGGTTGAAACGCTAAAGTGCCTTGTGGACCGCATCGAAGTTCTCGAGAAGCAGCTCCGGCACCTGACCCAGACGACGCCGGTCGACTGGCAAGAGCCGGTACCTGTTGAATGCACCTTACTACTCGACGCTTCCAAGGAGCAAAACCCATGAACGTACCAGCCGCAGAGACTATCCTGGATCTGATCGGAAACACCCCCATCGTACGGCTGCAGC
>DIVN01000040.1 GCA_002435875.1 Anaerolineales bacterium UBA6131 | reverse complement strand
TGGCTCCACCACATCGACCCCAGAGCGCGCCTAGTCATGCTCTTGGGGCTGATCCTGGCGGTGGTGGCAGCACGGAGCACTCTGGGGCTGCTGTTGCTGCTGGGCGCGCTCTTGTGCGGTCTGGCTTCAGTGCGCGTCTCGATCCGTTATGTCTTGTCTGGCTTGCGGCCCGTTGTGCCTTTCTTGCTGCTGTTGGCAGCGCTGCAGGCACTGGCGATCCCGCAACACCGTGTAGGCTTTGTGCTCTGGGAGTGGCGGTTCCTGGCGCTGACCTCAGCAGGCATACACGCGGCAGCCATGCTGGTCCTGCGCTTCTTGACCATGGCAGTGGGCTTGAGCCTGTTCTCCATGTGCACGACGACGACAGAGCTGACACATGGCATCGAGCACATGCTGGCTCCCTTGCAGCGGCTTGGGCTCCCCGCGCACGAGTTCTCGCTGATGGTGAACATCGCCATTCAGTATCTGCCCATCTTGGCCGAAGAAGCCGAGCGGCTGATGAAGGCACAGGCTTCGCGCGGAGCCGTCTTTGCCAGCGGCAGCTGGAACCTGCTGCGGCGAGCACGTGCGCTGCTCCCGCTGCTGGTCCCGCTCTTTCTGGTTAGCCTGCGTCGCGCAGAGCAATTGGCCGAGGCTATGGAGTCGCGCTGCTACCTCGGCGGGAGTGGGCGGACCCACCTGATTCAGCTGCACGCCAGGTTACACGATTATGTCGCTGTGGTTCTATGCTTCGTTCTGCTGGCCGCGAGCGTGCAGCTGGGCTTGCTCAACGCGGATACGCATATGTGGAGACTCTTGTGGCGAGGCGCGTGAGGTCTATCGCGCGCCAAATGCAGCAGGTCTAGGACCTGGAGAAGGGAAGAAAGCAGTAAATGCACACCAACACCCGTAGGATCGTGATCGCTGGCGTCCTTGGCGCGATCGCCTGGCTTCTTGGCTGGACCCATCTGGGATTCATCCCCTGGCTGGCTGGTGCGGCGCTGACCATCATGCACGTGCCAGTCATTATCGGCGCAGTGCTCGAAGGTCCGTGGGTCGGGCTGGCCATCGGGCTGCTCTTCGGCGGTTTTAGCGCACTGCAGGCGGCCATTGCTCCCACTGGGCCGACCGACGTGTGGTTCACTAACCCCCTTGTGTCTGTCCTGCCACGGCTGCTTATCGGGCCGGTTGCCTGGCTTGTCTATCGCACGCTCCGTCGCGTCAACGAGATCGCCGCGCTCGCCGCAGCCGGCGTGGCGGGCAGCTTGACCAACACTGTGCTGGTGCTGGGGGCCCTGGGGGTACTCGGCTTGCTGCCATGGGCGCTGATCGTCACCACAGCGATCGCCAACGGCATTCCTGAAGCGGTGCTGGCCGCCGTCATCACCGTGGCTGTCGTAGCGGCCTGGAAGCGTATCGAGACCGGCCGCAAAGGCTCCAGTGTCTGAGAGGAGCAATATCAACATGTTGCTTTGCGTGGACATTGGCAATACCAACGTCGTGTATGGGCTATGGGGAGACGGCCGCTGGATGGCGCACTGGCGCGTGCGTACCGTGCGCGACCAGATGGCCGATGAGTACGCCATGCTGCTGAAAGCGCTGTTGGCTGACGGCAAGTTCGACCTGGCGTTGATCAACAGGGTGGTTATCGCCAGCGTCGTACCACCACTCACGCCGGTGTTCATGGACCTGATGCAGCGCTACCTGCACACTACACCGCTCGTGGTAGGTCCCGGGGTTCGTAGCGGCCTGCGCATACGCATCGACAATCCCGCCGAGCTGGGCGCTGATCTGGTCGCAGATGCCGTTGCGGCCTTCCATCGCGCGCAGAGGGCATGCATCGTGGTCGACTTTGGGAC
Source organism: Anaerolineales bacterium UBA6131 (assembly GCA_002435875.1). Lineage (GTDB taxonomy): Bacteria > Chloroflexota > Anaerolineae > UBA2200 > UBA2200 > UBA6131. The sequence continues at coordinate 2,429 of DIVN01000040.1, read as the reverse complement.
GGCGACTACTTTCAGTGCCATTTCGGACGAAGGCGATTTCCTCGGTGTGGCCATCGCGCCAGGGTTGGGCGTGGCGGCGGAGGCGCTTTCCAGCCGCACTGCGCAACTGCCACGAGTCAGCTTGATGGCGCCGGCCAGCGTGATTGGCAAGAACACGCCGCACTCGATGCAGGCGGGACTCGTCTACGGGTACCTCGGTCTCGTCGAGGGTCTGGTTGGGCGCATACGAAGCGAGCTGGGCGGGAAGGCTTACGTAATCGCCACCGGTGGGCTCAGCAGCACCCTGGCGCCCCTGACCAAGTTGATCGACAGCATTGACCCGTGGCTCACTCTAGAAGGGCTCAGACTAATCAGCGAGCGAAATCTGCTGTAGCGGCGGCCAGACACTGATCAAGCGGCCTCAGGAACGGCGTTTCCTGGAACCAGGCCCCGTGCTGCGACGTCCATGACGCAGTGCGCTTGCGCGTCGCAAGGTGCCGGCTTCTTGGCGCCTGCCGAAAGGGAGGTAAGCGATATGGCTCGACTTGTGCGCTCGTACTGGTGTGTCTTGCTGGTGATAGGTCTGGCTCTGGGCATCACTGGTTGTCGCCAACCCACTCCCCTGCCCTCGGCGACGCCTTCGCCTGTGCCCGCGGTTGCCCCAAGGATCGTCTCGCGCGTACCGGCTGCAGGCCAAGAGCAGGGCCTACGCGAGCCGATCCGCATCACTTTCGATCAAGCGATGGACCGTGCTGCGGTAGAGTCGGCATTTGCCATCAAGCCCGAGGCCGAGGGCACGCTGAGCTGGCAGGACAACACCCTGGTCTATACCCCGTCCGCTACGGGCTTGCTACCGGCCACGACCTACCGCGTGACCATCTCTACGGCAGCGGTCAGTGGCGCGGGTCTGACCCTGCCGAGCGCGGCCCAGTTCGAGTTCAGCACCACCGGGTTCCTGGAAGTGACCACCGTGCAGCCAGCAGCCGACAGCGTCGACGTCTCGACGGACATGGCCATCACCATTATGTTTAGCCGGCCAGTTGTGGCGCTGACGGACCTCGGTCAGCAGTCCGCCCAGGCAGGCGTCCCCATTCTGAGCTCGCAGCCGCCAATCCAGGGTAAGGGAGAGTGGCTCAACACATCGATCTACAGGATCAAGCCTGAGCCAGCGCTGGTACCTGGAACCACCTACCAGTTGACGGTGGACCCAGCTCATCTAGCCGAGCTCAGCGAGGCAACGCTCGCTACGCCGTATGCGTGGAGCTTCCGGACCAGTGTTCCGCAAGCGATCGTTTTCGAGACGAGCGACGGCGACTATGTGGGGCCATCACCAGTCATCAGCATCACTTTCAACATGGCGATGGACCACGCTTCCGTGGAAGAGCGCGTCACGATCATCCCAGAGAACGGCATGCGCGGGCTGCCTGGATCGTTCCGTTGGGTCGAAAACACGGTGGGCTTTCGCCCGTCGGTACCGCTTTCTCTTGATACCCCCTATCGAGTGACCGTTGACCGCGGCGCACGCGCCGTGGCCGGCGGCGAGCCGTCGCCAGATGAGCAGACCTGGACCTTTCGCACCATCCAGGCCCCGCGCGTGGTGCGGACCGACCCTGGCGATGGTGAGCAAGAAGTGGACCCATACACCAGCCTGGTCGTATCTTTCAGCAGCCCGATTGACCGCGACACGTTGTTGCCAAGCATGAGCATACTACCCAAACCCACACAGGTGTATACGTCCTGGAACGAGAGCAACACTCAGGTTTATGTCAGCTTTGATGCCAAGCCCTCGACCTCATACACCTTCGCCTTCGATACAGGCATCAAGGGGTGCTTTGGCCACCAACTGGCGGAGCCAGCGCAGGTACGCTTCAGCACGCGCGCGCTCACGCCTGCGGTGTACTTCCCACTCGACCGCATCGGCACGTACAACGCGTACACCTCCACGATGGCCTACGTGCGGCACGTCAACGTATCGGAGCTGAGGCTGGCACTCTATCGTCTAGCACGCGCCGATTTCCTTGTGCTTGCGGGTGATAACTGGTGGGAGGCGTGGGACAAGTATGAGCCCAAGCCCGCCACCCTGATCCGCCGCTGGACGCAGCCGGTGGAACTGTTGCTGGATACCTATCAGGCGAGCACGGTGCCCCTGACCGCCGACAGGACCAGCTCCCTCGATGCAGGGTTCTACTACCTGGAGATCGATGCACCGGGTGCGAGCAACACAGCCCGGCACTTGTTGGTAGTCTCACCGTTCAATCTCACTTTCAAGCTGAGTCCCAGCGATGTGCTGGTGTGGGCTACCGATCTTGCCAGTGGCGACGCCGTGCCCAACCTCACCCTCGACATTGTGACCGGGGCAGGCAAGCAGATCGCCCAAGGCAGCACCAACGCACACGGGGTGCTGTTGCGCACACTTTCCGCCTCCAATGGCGTGGACCCATGGGAATCGG
>DIVN01000127.1 GCA_002435875.1 Anaerolineales bacterium UBA6131 | reverse complement strand
GGCATTCTTCCTCACCAGCCGGACCTATTGGGCGACGTACTTTTCTGCGCTAGCTATACCGTTCAGTCTGGTTGCTGGCACCTCTCTGGATGTAGCCGCCGACGGTGACGCATTCAAGTGTCCTGGTAATTTGCTGCACCTGAGCATGCACAGGCGGGCTGCCGTGCGGCTACTCTGTGTGGCCTTGGTGTTGTTGGGCGGCTATCGCGCCCTGCGGCAGCAGTACACTGCGACTCGCCTAGCCTTGGAGCAGTCCAAGCCTGTCTATCCAGCGATTGCCGATCTTATCGACGAATGGGTTCCGCCAGGGCAGAAGATCCTGGTCTTCGAGCCCAACTATACCTTTATGACCTCGCATCCGCCTGCCGGTGCTCCCGGTGACCTGTTCTGGATAGATAGCTATGGCGAGATGCTCTACGAAAACCTGCGCATTCGCCAGAGCTCCTTTCGTGATCTTCTGTTGACCTGGGCCACACAGGACCGTCAGGGCAGCCTGATGGTGTTTCACGGTGAGCCAGCGCAGACCAAGGTGCGCCAGGCCTTTGAGGATGCTGCGTATTTGGTCCTGGATGGCAGGGCCCTTAAGCAACTCACGGGAGAGAGTATTGAGCACATCAAGCAGCATAGCACTGTTCTTGGTGCTGCGTACGCTTCTGAACTACGTGCCCGTGTGATCGACTGACTGCCTCTCACGAAAGGCGATGGCTGACAATGCATCCGGCCGCTGAAAGCTCTCACGCAAAGGGCAGGTCCCCTTGCACAACCGCCTCTCCATCACTGACTGGGGGGATTTCCCCCTGGCTGGTCTTGGTGATGGTCGTTGCTCTGGCTCTCGCAGTCTGGCCCACACTGTCCTATCCGCTAACGAGGGATCAGGGTGCATATGCCTACATTGCCGATCTGATACGCCAGGGGGGAGTGCCCTACCGGGATGTCTGGGATCTCAAGCCTCCCGCGATCTACTGGATGTACAGTCTGTCGTTTTCCCTGTTGGGCCGATCCGAACTGGCCGTACGCGGGTTTGATGTGCTCTACACCTTGGCGACCGGTGCATTTGTGTATCTGTTGGCACAGGAAGCTTTCTCGGATCGCCGCATCGCTATTGGCTCCGCATGGCTCTACGCGTTTGGCTACCACTGGTTCCTGCACTACTACTCGCTCGCCAACCCCGAGAGTTTCATGGCGCCATATCTGTTGGTGGCTGCCTGGGGTTTGTCGCGTGGATTGCGATGTCGCGATCTAAGATGCATGCTGGTCGGCGGGTTTGCCGGTGGATTGGCGTTCTGGTTCAAGCCCACGGCAGGCCTGACAGTGCTGGTGTTGTGTTGTTGGCTTTGGGTCAGCGCATTCCGAGGATCTGACGCCAAGATATCTCTCGGAAAGGCCACTCTTGCTCTGGCCGTTGGCGCTGCATCAGCTTTGCTCGTGGGAGTGGCCGCACTCTATGGCCGTGGATTGTCTGAACTTGTACAACTCTGGCGGACATATGGCTCAGCATCGTATGTGGGAGCGAGAGGTTTGGCTCTGGGCGACGGACCGCTGGCCGTAGCTGAGGTGATCCTTGGCTACGTATCCGATTGGCAGTTGCTGATCTGGCCCACGGGCGCAGCGGTGTGGAGTATCCTGAGGTGCTGGCTCCGGAGGCAGGACGGACAGAGCGGGAGGATGACAGTTGTGGCGCTGCTGGGGGCCACACTTGGCATGGTCTTTGTGCAGGGCAAGTACTTTGAATACCATTGGATCCCTGTGCTGGCCCCAGCTTCTATCCTGACATCATTTGCCGTAGTCACCGTCTGGGAAGAATGCCGTAGCGGCGTATCGCGCCTCTCCCGACCGGGCATGTCCTGCGCTTTTGTGATCATGACCATCGCAGGTCTGCTTGCGCTTTCTGCTAGCGATAGGCTAGCTGACTACAGACGCACGGTGGCCCATGCGCGCGGTGTGCTGAGTGATGAGGCCTACTATGCAGCTTTTGACATCGGAAAGGACTTTTCGCATGTGGGCAGCATTGCCGCAGCTTCGTACATCCGACAGCATACTTCTGCGGACGACACGGTCCTTATCTGGGGAGCGGAGCCTCTCGTCAACTTTCTGGCTGCGCGTCGCTCTCCCACAAAATACATTTTCTCCTATATGCTGCGCTGTGACCAGGAGGACCGTCGCTGCGAAGAAAGGCGCCGAGACCTGATGGATGAGGTACAGAGCAAGCCGCCACTCTACGTAGCCCTAGTGGACAACGACGCCAACCCGTTGAGCCCTGCCGGCTCTCGTAGCGAATTGACGCAGTTTCCGTCTCTGTCCCAATGGATTGACTCGGATTACCGGTTCGAGAATCAGGTTGACGACTATCTTTTCCTTCGCAGAAAGGCTTGACCTGCGACTAGGCATGAAGGAAGATTCATTTCGTCTTGCCGACCGTATATCGGGATTTCATACAAGCGGTGTATAATGTCCGAGCGGTGGCGAGTAGTGAGCGTGAGCTTACTACTCGCTGCTAGTGAACGAGGGAATGCGATTGACCCGAGATGCGCCGGTGATTTCCGTCATTATCCCCGCGTATAATGCTGCCGAGACGCTTGAGGATTGCTTGCGGGCGGTAGGTCACCTCGACTATCAGGATTTCGAGGTGATTGTCGTCGATGATGCATCGACCGACAACACTGCTGCGATCGCTTCCTCTTTTCCTTGCCGCGTGGTGCGCTCGCCCTCGAATAGGGGTGCCGCACAGGCAAGGAATGAGGGCGCCAGGCTGGCTCAGGGCGAGGTTATCGTCTTTACCGATGCGGACGTTCTGTTGCCGGCAGATGCGCTGCGGCTGCTAGAGGAGAACTTCAGAGACCCGTCTATAGCAGGCGTTGTGGGGCTTTTGGGTTCCAAATTGCGCTACACCAATTTTGCCAGTCAGTTCAAGAACCTGTGGATGTACCACACCTATGCCCGGTTGGGAGACCGTCCGGTTGCGGGCCGTGGAGTGGGCTTGTTCTTCACAAGCATAGCTGCCATACGCCAAGTTGTCTTCTGGAAGCATGGCGGTTTCGATGCTCACTACAAGGGTGCGAGCATAACCGAGGATGTAGAATTCGGTCAAAGGCTGCTGACCGCCGGTGATCGTGTTCTGCTAGAGCGTCGGCTGGCCGTCGAACATCTCAAGCACTACGAGTTCGCCGAGTTGTTAAAGACGGATCTGAAGCGCTCTTTCGGCCTGGCCAAGACGTGGCTGCGGAAAGCCGCGCAGGCCAAGCGGGGGAGTGTCAGCCACAAGTACTATACGTCTGTGCCCTGGTCATTCATACTATCAGTTCCTCTGGCCTGGTTGCTTCCTGTACTGGCCTTGCTTTCCATAGCCAGGGGTTTGGGGCCATGGCTGGCGGCTCTCGTGTCAGTCTATGGAATGATTCTGGTGCTCAACTGGGCATTTCTTAGTACTTTATATGAAGCAAGGGGCCTTTTCTTCTTGGTGCAATCCTGTCTATTCCTGCCCCTCGACCTTTGGGTGTCTGGCTTGGGGGTCCTGTGGGCAGTGCTCGATTTCCTCGCTGGGCGGGGATACTGAGTCTGGAGGCTAGTGTTGAATTACAAGAGATATCTCAAGTATGGTACCCGTGTCCTCTACAAGAGAGGGGCTTCTCCCATCTACTTTGTCTTTTTCGTGACGGACTTTTGCAATGCGCGTTGCAAGCACTGTCTTCTTTCCGCCCACGAGCCGGCACAGCGAGCGAAGGAGCTGACGATCGATGAGATCGAGCGGGTTTCAGCGAGCATGGATGACATGCTGTTTTTTACTCCCACGGGTGGCGAGCCCTTCTTGCGGCGCGACCTGGGCGAGATTGTAGAGATCTTTTACCGGAACAACCATGCTGCCAACGTGGGTATACCCACAAATGGCAGCTTGACCAGCCGCGTGGTGGAAACGACGCGCACGATGTTGGAATCTTGCCCTGGCCTTGATCTGCACATCGATGTGTCAATCGATGGCATTGGTCAGGACCATGATGAGATCCGTCGTTTCCCAGGGCTCTTTGACCGTGCCGTACGAACATATCAGGAGCTCCGACTGCTGGAGAAGCATTATCCCAACTTCTCCACATGTGCGGAGATCACGGTATCTGAACACAACCAGGACCGCTTGCTGGAATTGTATGACTATCTGACCCACAAGGTAGGCGTCAATACTGTCTTCACCTTGTTGGAAAGAGGTGCTCCCAAAGACCCTGTATCGATGGATGTAGTCGACATCTCCAAGTACGAGGAGCTCCATGCGGTGCTGGAGCGGGACAACAAGGCACGTATGCTCACTGGCTATTACAAGATGCCGTTTTCGGATTTTCTGAACGCCAAGCGAATCGTGCGTCCTCGTATCATCGCCAAGACCGTCAGGGAGCGCAAGTTCCAGATCCCCTGCTACGCGGGGAGCCTGGGTGGAGCGATGTTCAGCGAAGGCCAGGTGCTCCCCTGCGAGCTTCATGTGGACCGGGTCATTGGCAACGTGCGCGACTATGACTACGATTTTCGCAAGCTTTGGAATAGCCCCAAAGCAGAGGAAATCCGGCGTGAGATACGCGATGGCAAATGCTTCTGCACCTACGAGTGTTTTCTTACGGTGAATATCCTCTTTAACCCGATGGTCTTGCCACGCGTGGCGAAGGAGTGGACCGTCCTGAAGTATGCGGAGCTTAGGCACAGGCTTTCTGGTGGCCACAAGTCAACAACAGTCATCATATCCACAGAACGCTAGGTACAGGTGGCAAGAAGGAGTAACTGATGCACAAAGGGCACACGGTATCTGTCGTGATACCCTGCTACAATGAAGAGGAGGGCATCCGCGTCACACTCGCCGACATGCCACCTGTTGTTGACGAAGTCGTTGTGGTGGACAACAATTGTTCGGACCGTACCGCCGAAGTCGCGACGGACATGGGGGCGAAGGTGGTTGTCGAGACGCGGCCTGGATACGGTGCTGCCTACAAGGCTGGTTTCGCGGCTGCGACCGGGGACATCATCGTCACCATGGACGGCGATGCCACGTACCCACGGGGCTTTATCCCACTGCTCGTGGAAGTGATGGTAGATGAGGAGCTGGACTTTATCAGCTGTGATCGTACTGGCCACAAGTCTGAAGAGGCCAAGTCGTTTCTGCGCGTCCTTGGGAATCTCGTGCTGAACTGGGCCATCCTTGCCTTGTTCTTTGTCCGGTTGAAAGACTCGCAGTCGGGAATGTGGGTTTTTCGTCGTTCGATCCTGAGCAAGATACGCCTCGAGAGCGATACCATGGCCTTCTCTGAAGAGTTGAAGCTGGAGGCATTCCGGCATCCCGAGATCAAGGCACGCGAGTTGCCGATCTACTATCGCGAGCGTGTGGGCGAGAGCAAGCTTAACCTTTGGCACGATGGGCTGAGCAATCTGGTCTTTCTACTCAAGAGGAGGCTGGGGAGGTCTTGAAGGTGGACGCTCGTGACTCAGCGCCGGCCACTGCCTCAGGTGTGGGCGATTTTACCGGCCGCAAAGTTCTGATCACTGGGGGGCTAGGATTCATCGGCAGCAACCTGGCGATCAGACTGGTTGAGCAGGGAGCCGATGTGTTGCTGGTCGATTCGCTCATCCCAGATTACGGCGGCAACCTCTTCAACATCGAGCCTATCAAGGGCCGGGTGCGGGTGAACATCGCGGATGTGCGCGACATCAGCGGCATGAACTACCTGGTTCGCGGCCAAGATTATCTGTTCAATTTGGCTGGCCAGGTTAGCCATATCGACAGCATGAATGATCCCTACACCGACCTGGAAATCAACTGCCGTGCGCAGCTCTCGATTCTGGAGGCTTGTCGCCACAACAATCCGGGCATCAAGGTCGTCTTCGCCAGCACGCGCCAGGTCTATGGCGCCCCGACGTATCTGCCAGTTGATGAGAATCATTTGCTTCGACCTGTTGATGTCAATGGCATAAACAAGATGGCTGGAGAGTGGTACCACATCCTGTATGACCATGTCTACGGAATTCGTGCGGTTTCTCTGCGTTTGACGAACACATACGGTCCTCGGTTGTTGATGAAACACAACCGGCAAGGCTTTGTCGCCTGGTTCATCCGGCAGGCGATGGATAACCAGGAAATCCAGATCTTTGGTGATGGGCAGCAGGTGCGCGACATGAACTATGTCGATGATGTGGTCGATGCCCTTCTTCTTGCCGCGGCATGGGATGGCGCCAACGGAGGCATCTTCAACCTTGGCAATTCCCCGCCGGTCAGTCTGCTACAGTTTGTTGAGAGGCTTATCCAGGTGTGTCGCGAGCATGGTATGAGCGAGGCGCGTTATCGGTTGATGCCCTTTCCGCCCGAGAAGAAGCGCATCGATATTGGCCACTACTACGCTGACTACCAAAAGATTCGCACCGTGCTGGGATGGGAGCCCAAAGTACCCCTAGAAGAGGGCCTGAGGCGTACTGTGCAGTACTACTTACAGTATCGCAACCATTATTGGTCACCCACGTGATTGGTGCGCAGGTCAACCCTGATAGCCCAACAGGTCAGATGTCACGGCGTTGGTCAGTCAGACTTGGACTGCTGCTGATCCTGCTCCTGGCGGCGTATGTGCGCCTCTATCGCCTCTGGCCAGTGGCGACTGGACTTCTGGCCCTGCAAGACTATGACGAGGGTGTCTGGAACACAACCGCCCAGCTGTGGATACAGGGTTTCATGCCCTATCGCGACTTTTTCGCGACCTTGCCACCCCTGGGGATATACCTGCTTGCTGCGGTTCTGCGCCTGGTGTACGTGCCGTGGGGTAGTGGCATGGGCCTGATGTGGACACGATACGCCTCCGCTGCGTATGGCGTCCTCACTGTGGCTGTGCTCTACTTGATTGGCAAGAAACTCTGCAGCCGTTCGACCGGTTTACTGGCAGCGCTCCTCTTGGCCGTCGATGGCATGGTGATTAGCATCGACCGCTTGGCCATGTTGGAGCCCTCACTCAACCTGTTCTCATGCTTAGCCATGCTGGCCTACCTTGGCGTAAGACAACGTGCGGATGACAATCGCACTAGACGATGGAGTCTTGTGGTATGCGGCGCTTTAGCCGGACTGGCGGCGTTGGCCAAGACCCCAGGGATGGTCGTGATTCTTGCGCTCGGGACGGTCTCCGTTCTAGAAGGCAAGTGGTATGACCTGGCATGGCTGTGCATCGGTTTCTTAGTGACCTGGTTCGTACTCAGCGCTCCGTTTCTGTGGTGTTGCGCGGATGACTTTGTGAAGCAAGTCTATTTCTTCCAGTTGCTGAGGCCGGCGGACGGCTTGACCAATCGCCTGGCCAGAATTCTCTCGATATGGGGTGACGCCCGATCGTGGTCGACTGTGCGGCTGGGTGGCCTCGGGCTGATTGGGGTGGTGCTGGGGGTGGGTGCAAAGCGATTGCGCCAGGACTGGTTGTTGATCCTGGCATGGGTCGGCTGGATAATGTTTCTTGTAATGGTGAACTCTTCATACTATCCGCAGTATTTTGTGCAGGCAGTGCCTCCGCTATGCTTGCTAGGAGCGGCGCTGCTTGTCGACCTGGCCAAATGGGTGCAGCAGCGCGAGCTACCAGGCTTGAACTCAAGGACCCTGATCCTGTTGGGTTTGGTGTTGTTGGTACTGCTATGCGGGAGCCTGCAGCGGCAATATCTTGCGATCTCAACCCAGATCAATGCNNCAATGCCGTCGATGCTACCTACTCGCGGGTAGCCGACTACCTGCGTGAGCATGCGTTGCCTGATGACCAGGTATTGGCATTTGAGCCCAACTACACTTTCTTGGGCTCGAGGCAACCTGCTTCTACCGAGGCGGGGCAGTATCTGGTCGACAGCTATGGTGGCATGTTGTATGCTGGTATGGGGATCTCTGACAGTGCTCTGGCCGAGCTGCTCATAAGGCTCCTCAGGGGCAAGAGCAGTGCTGAAGCACAGACTGTCTTCTGGCGCCAGCCAGCACAAGAGCAGATTGTGCAGGCATCCGCCGGCTGTTCGTTTCTTGTCGTTGATGGTCGGGCGCGCTATCAGGTTAGGCCACAGGTTCTGACGGAGTTGCAGGAACAATCCCAAGAGGTGTTCACCTTTGGAGTGGCCGCCGTGCGGGCGATGCTAAAACGCCCGCACTGATCCTAGCGTCAGCAGGATGGGAGTGAGTGCATGGTGGACAAAGTAATCGTTGTTATGCCAGCGTACAACGCGGCCAAGACCTTGGCACGCACGTACGATGATCTTCCCAAGGAAATTGTGCACAAGGTTATCCTCGTTGACGATGTCAGTCAGGACGAGACTGTTGAGATCGCCAAACGGCTGGGGTTGGATGTTGTTGTCCACGTCCAGAACAAGGGCTATGGCGGAAACCAGAAAACCTGCTATCTCAAGGCGCTAGAAGATGGCGCAGACATCGTGGTGATGCTGCACCCTGACTACCAGTACGACTCAACACTGGTGCCAGAGTTGATCCGTCCGATCCAGGAAGATAAAGCTGATATGGTCATGGGCTCACGGTTCCTGAAGGGTGGGACCCTCGCAGGCGGCATGCCTATCTACAAGTACCTGTCCAATCGGTTCTTGACCACGGTTGAGAATCTTGCCTTGGGGCAACATCTGTCCGAATGCCATACAGGCTTCCGAGCCTACAGTCGAGAACTGTTGGAGACGATCCCGTTCTTGCTCAACTCGGACGACTTTGTTTTCGATACGGAGGTGATTGCGCAGGCTGTCGCGTTTGACTTCCGTATCGATGAGATTGGGGTGCCCACCCGTTACTTCAAGGAGGCTTCGTCCGTCAACTTCCGGCGGAGCGTTGTCTACGGCCTGAGCACACTGGCGGTGATGTTTCGCTACCTGGCATCCAGGTGGGGCCTCGCGTACGTCCCACAGTTCAAGAAGACCCTGCCGGAGATTATCAGCCGCTATCACCTCCCACAAATCCTGCGGCAATCTGACATGTCCGGCGGAGACAGCATGCCAGGCATGAATGACCAAGGCGACAGATAGTGGTCTCAGTGCGGGCGAAGGTACCTGGTCTGGCTCGTTTCCGGGTCGCGCAGCGGCTCCTTGTCTTGCTGGGTATCGTGCTCGGGCTGACCTTGGTGCTCGTGCGGCTCGACGACATCTACCTCTGGCAAGATGAGGCCGAGACCGCACTGGTTGCTCGACATCTGCTTAAGTTTGGCTTGCCTCTGTCCAATGATGGGTACGACTGGGTTCAGCAATCAAGCTCTCCCTTCACTGAGTTTGCCTCCAACTATGTCTGGATCTATCACTCATGGCTTCAGTATGCGATTACAGCCGCTTCGTTCTTAGTGTTGGGACAGCAGACGACTCTGGCTGCGCGCCTGCCCTTTGCTCTGATCGGCATGGCCGTCGTAGTCTTCTATGGCCTGTTCCTGGGGCGTTGGCTCGGCCGTCGTCGGCTTGTTTGGGTCTCAGTTATCCTCCTCTTGTTGTGCGTTCCATTTCTGTTATTGATGCGTCAGTGTCGCTACTATGCGCTGGCGGCACTCTTCACCCTTGCCGTGGTAGATTCTTTTCTCCGTGTGCGTAACGGCGACTGCTGGGCAGTGCCCTACTTTGTGCTATCGGCAGTCCTGCTCTACCATGCGCATTACGGTGCGTTCTTTCCGGTCCTGCTGGCGCTAGGGCTGGATTGGCTCCTGATACGGCCCCGGTGCGCCTTCCCAAGGCGCTTCTTGTCAGCAATCCTGCTCATCATCATGCTGGTGTTGCCATGGGCATGGTACATGCGAGTGCTTGGGCGAGGCGACCCGTTTCGCCTGGATCGCTTTCTGGCCCACGTCGTGCAGCATGTTGTGTTTATCACGGCCTGGTTGGTGCCGACAGCCCTGTGTGCAGTCGTGCTTGTTGCTTGGTGGCAGCGCCATCGCCGTCCTAACTGGTCCTTGAGCGATAGCGAGATGCGCTACAGTCAGCTTGTCCTGCTGATTGTGGGCACGAATGTCCTGTCTCTATCCGCCTCGGCGGCTTTTGACTGGGTCTACTTCCGCTATATGGTCCACTTGATTCCTTTCTTGCTTTCGATCGTGGCAATAGGGATTGGGCTGCTGCTGGATCGTTGGCCGGTAGTGGGTTACCTGACATTTGCGGTGTGTGCTTGCTGCAACCTTGTTGCCCTGGTGCCTTATGGGTTGCCACCTGTGCGCAATATGGCCATCGCTGCTTTGTGGCCTTCTTCGCCAGCTTTCCAAAGCTTGCAGGAAGTTTGGCGTGCGGCGGGCCAGTTTCGCTCCGAGCCTCTGATGTACCTGCAAGAACTATCGCATTCTTACGAGGGGCCAAACGAGGGCCTAGTGGCATATCTCAACGCTCATGCTGAGCCAGGCCAGACTGCTGCAGTCAATTATGAAGACCTTCCTGTGATGTTTTACACCGATCTGCGGGTGCTGGGAGGACTAGGCCTCCACGGCCTGGATGTCGAGTCCCGGCCCGATTGGGTGGTCGATCGTCGTCATGGTCCGTATCGCGATCTTCTTGCTCAGATCGTCAGGTCCGGGACCTACGAATTGATCGAGTTGCCCTACCCGGACATTCGCTGGGAGAACCGGCCGGAGCCAGGTGTGCACAACTACCTCACTGTTGAAGATGCACCCCCAGTGATCCTATACAGGCGGATGGACTGAGATGAGCCTGCGGCGAGTGGAATGCGCTCATCCGGGGTCGGGTGCTTTCGCAACGAGAATGCGCTCGCTCAGCGACCGACACTTTGGGCTTTTGCTGCTGGCACTCGGGGCTATCTTGTTTCTCGGTAACCTCGGCAATATGTACTTGTGGCAGGACGAGGCCGAGACCGCGTTGCTTTCGCAGCGTCTCGGCGAGTATGGGCTGCCCTTGGCCTTCGATGGCCGCAATCTCATCCGACAGGCGCCACAGGATATTCAGTACACCTCAGACTATGTGTGGGTCTATCATCCATGGCTGCCCTTCTACTTCACGAGCATCTCATTCATGCTCCTTGGGACTACGACCTTTGCCGCACGCCTGCCGTTTGCTCTGGCAGGGCTGCTGACGGTACTGCTGACACACAGCAGTCTGCGCCGGCACTTTGTCGACCGGCGCATAGCTCAATTGGGTGCTCTGCTACTGCTGCTTTGCGTGCCGTTCATTCTGCACTCCAGACAGTGCAAGTACTTTTCGCTTGCCGCGCTGTTCACCGTGGCGTCCATTGATGCCTATCTTCATTTGCGCCGACGACCTGCTGTGCCTTGGGCCTTGCCCTACCTGATCATTTCTGCGTTTCTGCTGTTCCAGAGCAACTTTGGCGCTTTTGTGCCTCTGATGGCCGCCATGTCCGTGCACTACCTGCTGACCGGGCCGCGGCGAAGTGACTTGGTTGCTGTTGTCGTTGGTGTGGCGATTGTGGCGCTCTATGTACTGCCCTGGGCTGTCTATCTGCAGACCTGGGCGCGTGGCCGCTTTGTTTTTGACGTCTACCGCTTTGCGGGCCATCTGGCGCACTATGTTGTGTACATCACTGGGTGGATATTGCCTTGGCCGTTGTTGTTGTTCTTGCCGTACGAACACCTGCGCCTATGGAGGCCAACTCGCGCCACACCCTTGGGCGGTGGTGAAGCCTCTATCATCAACCTGTATGTCACGATCATTTTGGTGACAGTGGTCTTCTTATCTGCGTCCTTCATCTGGATGTACTTTAGCTACATCGTGCAGTTGGTGCCGCTTCTCTGCGCGCTGCTCGCATTCGTGCTGGTGCGGCTCTCTGATCGCCGTGCCTGTGTGGGATGGGCGTTGCTGCTGGTGCTGGTCGCGACGAATGTCCTACACATGGTCCCGTATGTTTTTCCTCAAGCCCAGGCTTTCAAGTGGGCGTCTCTCGCGCCGCGGCGCTATCTCGCAGAGACAGATGCCTTGATTGTTGTCGCCGGAAAGCTTCGGTCAGACTTGGCTCAGTTCGCCTATGAGTTGACACACGACTATGATGATCCGAACGAAGGCGTCGCACTCTACCTCGCACAGCATGCCAAGCCTGGTGATATCGTACTGGCCAACTATGGTGAGCTCCCGATCGCCTTCTACACGGGGCTGGACATTGCCGGAGGATTGTCGGGGTACCGCCTGGACAAGGTGACCGAGCCGAACTGGGTGATCAACCGACAAAACGGGCCGTACAGGGATGAAGTGGATGCCATCCTCGCGCGGGGGCGCTACGACGCGATCGAGATACCGTATCCTGATCTGCCTTGGGGCAATCGCCCCGTACCGGAGTATCACAAGTTCGCGACGGTTCATGAGGGGCCCAACGTGGTGCTCCACCGTCGCATGGAATAGCACTCTACAACAGGCAGGATTGTATTGAGGCAACACATGGCTACATCAAATCAGCGTACCGAACGGGTTGTCTTGCTAGCCCTTCTCTTGTGCTCAATTGCGATCAGGACCGCCGTGGTGCGGGTAGACCGCGTTGTGCGTTGGGATGAGCCCGACTATTTGATTGCCGGGAGGAATCTGTTTACGGGCAACGGTCTCAGTGTGGCAAGCCGGCCTGAGCTGCACTATGCTCCCCTATTCTCCATTGTCACAGGCGCCCTCTATCCCTTGACCCATGACATGAAGCTCAATAGCGATCTGAGTTTTGTTGTCTTTGGTACACTCGCTCTTTTGCCGTTCTACTGGCTCGCCCGGCATCTCTTCGGTCAACGCGTCGCCTGGATAGCGGTTCTGCTGCTTGCCACCTTCCCAGCCCTAAACGCAGCGGTGATTTTCTGGGGGACCATGCTTGAACCACTCTACCTCTTCCTCCTGCTGCTGGGGCTTTCTGCGGCGTGGCTCGCTTGGGAGCGTGGCTCTTGGGTTTCGTACCTGCTCGCAGGCGTCTTCTATGGGCTGGCCTATCTTACCAAGCCGGAGGCGATTGTCGGATTCATCTTGATCGTCGCCTTCCTGCTCGTGGCGAATGTGCTCAGGCGCTCCTTTGGCCGTCGTGCGGTTCTGGGCGTCGTTGTATGCCTGCTTTCGTTTATGTTGGTGATCTCGCCATACATGGTTTTTCTCTATCGTCACACTGGCCGAATTATGCTGACGGGCAAGCTGGGCGTCACCTATGTGGCGGGCCTAGGGGCTGTCGAACATGATCCCGGTTTGTACGATCGGGCTTTGTCGAGGCTGGATCAGGCCGGCAACGAGATCATCTGGTTTTCCATGGATCGCTTCAAGTACAGTATCGGAGAGGAGATCGCACGCGACGTACGCGGGTTCATCCGACGTCTATGGACGAACGTCAACACTTTGGAAGGCGTGCTGTTCTCGCGAAGAACATTCCCATTCTACTTCTTGGGGTTTCTGAGCCTGGCTTGGTTCGGCTCTACATGGGATCGCCAGCGGGCGTTCAAAGAAGTCTTTCTCCTCCTGGCTGCGGCCCCCGTGCTGGTGTTCCTGCCCTTTCACATCGAACTGCGCTACTTTGCGCCTGCTCTGCCGATCCTGCTGATCTGGCTAGCCTGTGGCATCGAGGCACTTTTACAGTGGGCTCAGGGTACTCTACGTGCCCTAGGCTGGCGCAACAATCGGCCTTCGCATCTTGGGTCTGTCCTCTGTGCAGCGCTGGTAGTGCCGATAGTAGCCTTTTTCATGATCTTGCAGCCACGAATCGTTGACGACGGGTTGGCTGGACTCAATACCAGCCGCCGCGCGGCGGGGCAGTGGCTTGCAGCACACACTGATAGCCAGGCGATGATTATGTCTCGGGACACGGAAGTGCCCTTCTATGCCGAACGCAAATGGGCTGCTACCCCGAACGAGCCCTTGGACAGATTTGTCTCGTATGTTCGTCAGAGAGGTGCGCAGTATGTGGTGGTCGACGAACGTGAGGCCACGGTGATCCGTCCACAGCTGCATGTTTTTCTTGACGAGAGCACGGCTCCGGTTGGCTTCCGCCATGTCTACACTGCCGCCCATCCCCTGGGCAAGACCGTCGTCTATGAGGTCTTGCCGTAGCATGAGCGGAACTGCTATGGAGTCGCCCTCTAGAGCTTGTGGAGGTCGATAAGTGGCTAGACCCCTAGTGTACTTGATTAACCCACCGAGTCTTCCTGGCACACTGGCCAATCGCGAAGGTGCAGCGGGATTGGGTGTGGTCTATTCTGACCCCGCAGCTTTCTGCTATCCGCCCCATACTTTGGCGGCTGCGGCCGCAACATTGCGTAAGGATGATTGGCCGGTACAGGTATTCGACGGGATCGCAGACGGATCTGCGCCTGACTGGCAGGGTGCAGCAGCGATGGGCGTGTTCGTGTCCTTTGCCAGCCTGCCGGGAGATCTGGAGTACCTGCATCAGCTGCGCGCCGCGACTTCTGCACGAGTCCTTGTTTTCGGCCCGTCCATCCGTTTTGTGGCACCGGAGGTCTTTGTCCGCGCGGGGGCTGATGCGGTGCTCATTGGTGACGCGGAAGGCTACTTCCACGAGGTCATGAGACGCATCGTGGATGATAGTCTGCCAACCAACGTCGTGTTGTCTCCTGCAACGCTCGGCCTGCCCGGATATGATGACTCGGGGTTGCTGGAGGATCTGGATTCTCTGCCGTTCCCGGCCTGGGATAGGCTTCCCTGGTCACGGTATGGTTTCTTGACCATCATGGGCAGTCGAGGCTGTCCGGACCACTGCTCCTACTGCCCGTATGCAGCATCTCAAGGGCACCGCCTCCGTGCCCGGTCAGTGCGCAGTGTCGTTGCGGAAATGCAGCATCTCGTCGAGGCGTATCGCCCATCACGGCTAATCTTCCGGGATCCGGTATTTGCCTATCAGCGGGACCGCGTGGTGGGCCTTTGTGAGGAAATCCTACGTCTTGGCCTCCGCGTCAACTGGGAATGCGAATCTAGGCCTGAGCATTTCGACCGCGACGTGCTGCGCTTGATGCAGCGTGCGGGCTGCAAATGGGTAAAGATTGGCCTCGAGACGACGGACGCGAGTCTGTTGCAGAGCTTGCGCCGAGTTGCTTCGCATGATCAGGCCGAGCAATACCTGGCCCATATTGCCACAGTGGTAGAGGCATGCAGACGCGCTGCAATGAATTGCCGCGTGTTTGTGATGACTGGCCTGCCGGGGCAAAACGATGACATGGTCTTGCAGACGGCGCGCTTTGTACAGCAGATGGGGCCCGATGCGTTGAATATCAAAGAGTGCGAATCCTATCCGGGCATTGAGCTATCTCACCTTGGAGATGCAGCAGACGCTCGACTTCAGACGCAAGTCCTGCAAGAAGTACAGCAGGAGCTCGTGCAACGGTCGCAGAGTGTGGACCGATTGACCCGCGTGAGACGCTGGCTGCGGCAGATGCTCCGCGGAGACCGATGTGCGTAGCCTACGCTTCCTGCGCCTGGCACCTATCTGTTTTTTGATCGCATTTGTGCTCCAGACGACATGGAGCATTGTTACCACATCACCTACCTTCGACGAACCATACCATATCGTGCGTAGCTACGTGTACTTGAGAACAGGTGATAGCGCGCTTCTCAAGTGGGGTGGCCACCCGCCGTTGGCCAATCTGGTCCATGTTCTCCCTCTGTTGCTTCGCCCTGACATCCGGATCCCAACGCATGAGGCGGGCTGGCCCCAGGTGCGCAGCTTTGCGGATGTATTTCAGGTAGCCGATGAGTTTCTCTGGCGGTTGGGAAACGACCCGGAACGAATCATGGGATTGGCGCGCGTGAGCGCGGTTGGACTTGCACTGGCACTGGCGGGAGTTCTGCTTCTGTGGACCCGGCAGATGAATTACACCAGGCGTATAGCTACCTCGCAAGCACAGATGCTGGCATCGCCCGCCGCAGTCGCCCTGGCCAGCCTGTTGTTTTGCTTTGATCCCAATATCATTGCCCATTCTGGCCTTGTGACTACCGATATCGGTGCAGCCTTGTTGATCTTTCTGTCTTCGTACTGCCTGTGGCGTTTCTGTGTGCATCCTTCGTGGCCGCGGCTCCTTGTCGTTGGAATCACTTTCGGCCTGGCCCAGGCCACCAAGTTCTCCGCCCTCTCACTAGTCCTTGCCTTTGGAGTGTTGCTGCTTATGTGGGTTTTCGAGAAAGATGGCCCGTCCGAGGCCTTTCCTGTGCCGGGGCAGGGCAGATTTGGGCAGCAGCGCACCATCAGAAGTCTGTATCGAGTCGCGACCCTAATGGTGATCATCTCTGTGGTTGGCTTTGTGGCCCTCTGGGCCGTGTATGGGTTCGAACTCCAGCCGTTGTTGCCGCACGAGAGTGAACACGCGTTGCTCGATCGGCTCTTGCCAGTCGGCAGCCCGGCGTCAAGACGGATTGTCTACCATCTGGCCGAAGCAATCCGTGTGCCAGCACCCAGCTACTTTTCAGAGCTGGCCTGGCTGCGGCAGTACGCAGAGAAGGGTCATCCCAGCTTCATCATGGGCCGGTACGGAGTCCAGGGCTGGTGGTTCTACTTCCCCATAGCTTTCATGATCAAGACGCCTATCCCGGTACTGCTGCTGCTGGCTGCGACTGCACTGCTGTGTTTTCGCGAGCGACGCGCGGAGTCAAACGAGAGGTACCTGCTGGTTCCCATGCTGTTCCTGTCACTTTCGAGCGTCTTTAGCTCGATTGACATCGGCTATCGCAACATCATCCCGCTGCTACCATTTGCCTACACCTACGTCAGCAGACTCGCCGTCAGGAGCACATCCGGCTTGGCGCGCGCGGGGCTTTTGACGCTGTGTCTTTGGCATGTGCTCGGAACATGCGCTGTTGCCCCTCACTATCTGGCCTATTTCAATGAGCTGGTCGGGGGCCCGCGTCAGGGTTACCGCTACCTCGTGGACTCGAACCTGGACTGGGGCCAGGATCTGAAGAACCTTGGATCCTATCTCGACAGACGTGGCATTGAAGAGTTGTACCTCGATTATTTTGGCACCGCTGATCCTGGCTACTATGGCATACAGTATCTGCCCATGCCCTCGGAAGCCCCTGCCAACGACGCGCCAGCCGCTTACTACGCGATTAGCGCCACGCAGCTACAAGGCGTGTACGGTAGGCAAGATGCTTCCTTGCATTGGCTACATCAGTATGCGCCCATCGACAACGTGGGGTTCTCGATTTTCATCTACCGTCTTCCTTAGCGATCGCAGATAGTGCCGGTGTCGAGACGCATGACTGGACGCGGGGGTGGAATACGGAACGACGAACGTGGACGCGAAGACGCGCCCAGCCGGGTGGGTCTGGCCCTTGCTCTTCTTCTGGTGTGCCTCACCGCAGCACCACGGTTCGCTCAATACTGGGTACACCAGTTTGCGACCCGCCTGCCGTCACAATCTGCCACGGAGACACCACCGCCTGAGTCATGGGGAACTGCCCAGTCCGCGGCATCGCGGCGCTGCCTGGAAGCCATCCCGGGAATGGTCAGCACTTCAACGCTTTCGGACAAGCTGCTCATCCTGTACGATGGGCAGCCTGAGATCGCCTACTTGACCCTATCATCATGTGGGGTAGCGCAAGGGGGCGAGCACACAATCTATCTGAACGGCCATCCTGTGTCACACATGACGCCTGACTCATACCCTTGCTGTTGGTGCTATGGCCCTGTTGCACCGATAACATATACCATCCCCACGGCATCGCTGGTTGTCAGTGGCTGGAATGAGATTACAATCACCAGCGATTCGGATCTGGCGGGCGCATGGCTGGCCTACGCAGCCCGGCTAACGGTGCAAGGTGTTCTGTCAGGCGCTTTGAAGAGCGAGTTTGTGTTCACGAGCAGCTATGATGGTAGCCTGCGCAGGGCCGCCTTCAAGATTCCCGCCAAGTACAATCCCGATGTGCCAGTGCCACTGCTGGTTTCGATTGGGGGTACAGGAGAAGATCGCTGGGATGCGTTGTATCACTATGCTGAGCGGACCAATGCCGTAGGATGGTTGCTGCTTGCTCCTGACGTGCGTGGACTATACCCGCCATCTGGGGGTCGTACCGCGTCGCTAGCCACCCAGCATGACATTGTGGACGCAGTCAAGCTGATGGTCGAGCGCTTTGAGGTGGATACAGGCAGGATCTACCTTAGCGGCTTTTCTGCCGGCGGTGGTGTGGCGGCCACTGTGGCTGCCAAGTACCCCCATCTCTTTGCAGCAGTGGTAGACTGGATCGGTCCCACGGATCTGGTACAATGGATAGAACAACGCCCTGATCTGTATTCTGGACTTGTGGCCAACGATATGGGGTGCCCACCGACAAACCTCACTGGTTCATGTGCGTTTGAGTGGGGGCGTCGTTCGGCGCGGGAATTTGTCATGAATCTGAAACATGTGCCCATGGCGATCGTGCATGGGCGGGCGGATCAGCAAGTACCATTTGCGCAGTCAGAGGATTTCCATAAAGCGATGGCCGAACATTATGATCCGCTGGCCAACAACAAGGTGGCTGTCTGGCACGATGGGGGACACTTTGATGCGGTGCCGAACCTGCGCCCGATCGAGTTCCTGTCTAGGTTCGTGCTCAACCCCATTCCGCAAGACATTGATATTCGGACTGATGAGAGCAAGGACTACTATTGGATCGCGATTGAACAAAAGTCCTGGATGGGGAAGGCTTCGCCTGGATTCAGCAGGGTTTCGGCCGCCTACGAACTCGATAGTAGGACCATCTCGCTGACCGTTCGGGACGAACGGCAACTGGACAGCGGCAACTTGCCCCTTGACGTGTGTCTTGACTTGGTGCGTATCGGTATGCACGATGAGCGCACGTATGTCGTGGAGGACTATAACTTCGCGAGTGGAAACGTGACGACTCGAAGGATTATCCCGGACCAGGGTCGATTGTGCCTGTCTGTCCTACGCGATGCCCACGGCTCTGTGCATCGTCGCTACGTCCTGTATCCTGTGAGTTCTGTGCCGCGCCCATTTCATCTGCCCCGCAAAGCCGAGTCGCAGTTCTGAAGGATGTCCATGCAGCCCACAGACAAACGTAGCCTGATATCGGCGTCCGTGGTGGTGTTTCTGCTGAGCGCACTCGTGTTCATCAGCCTTGCGGCCATGCGCTTCACCTCGCCTACCTCAGACGAACAGAACCACATCTCGCGCGGGTACCATTATCTCGTAACCGGCAATCTTGATCTGAACGTGGCACCTCCCTTCGTGAACATGCTGAGCGGGATACCTTTGCTGTTCTATAAGGGCATCATTGTACCCTCATATGACATGAGGCACTCCAAGACCTACATCAATGAATTCGCCGAGGATTTCGTGTGGGTGTACAACGATGCCGAAACGGTCATTCATGGTGGTCGGCTGGCAATCGTTGCGCTGTCGGTTATCCTGGGCTTCTTCGTCTACCGCTGGGCAGCAGATATGTGGGGCAGGTCTGCGGGACTGGGTGCGCTGTTTCTCTATGTGCTCGACCCCAATGTCCTCGCCCATTCGCATCTTGTCACTACCGATCTGGGCGTGGCCTGCATGATCTTCCTCGCGACATATTCCTTGTGGTGCTTTCTGCGCGCACGTAGGGCGCGCCACCTCATTTTGGCAGGCATGCTGCTGGGACTTGCTCTGGCATCCAAGCTCTCGGCGCTGCTGATGGTGCCGGTGTTTGTTGCACTGGTGCTTTTCGATACCATCTTTGTCTGGAGGTCGAAAGACGAGCCAGAACCGTCTCAGGGCTTCCCTCCGACTCCGACCCGTCGCTGGCGTCTGATCCGGACTGCTGCAGCGATCCTCTTTGTCTTGGCGATCGCGACGGTAGTAGCACTCTGGGCCAGCTATGGCTTTGAGACGGAGAGATTGACCTCGCCAGTACATACTATTGTGGATCGATACATCCCGAACAGCGCCTTGCGTGACTTGGCGTATAGGGTGCTAGATTGTGTTACCCTGCCATTCCCAACCTACTTTCGCGGCATCCGGTGGCTCGGTCGTTACGCGCAGCGTGGTGCACCTGCCTTCCTCATGGGCCAGCATTCTGAGAAGGGCTGGTGGTACTATTTCCTGGTGGCCTTCGCTATCAAGACACCGCTGCCCACCCTCATCCTGCTGACTGGGGTCACGTTGTGGACACTGCGACGACGGCTTGACCTGCAACGGCGGGAGTATGTTTTGTATGCGGCGGTGGGTGCCTTCTTCGCTGCAACACTGTTCAGCTTTCTCAATATTGGCTACCGCCACATTCTGCCTGCGTTGCCGTTGGTCCACGTGATTGCGGCAAAGGCCGTAACGCTGGCCAGGGGAAGGCGAGACAAGGTGGTGCTGCTTGCGTTGGGCGTGTGGTATCTTGTTGGTACCGCGCGCATGTATCCGCACTATCTGGCGTATTTCAACGAACTGGTGGGTGGCCCTGACAACGGCTACCGCTACCTGGTCGACTCCAACCTTGACTGGGGACAGGACCTGAAGAACCTGAAGGTCTACCTGGAGCGTGAGGGCATCAACGAGGTTTACTTGGCTTACTTTGGCAGTGCGTACCCAAGCTACTATTCTCTGCCGGCCCTGCCTGCTCCGCTGGAAAAGCCGCAAGACCTGGAAATGCGCGCACCAGCCGTATATGCAATCAGTGCGACCTACCTGCAGGGTGGGTACCTTGGCGATCCGCAGGCGTACAGCTGGCTGAGGAGCTACGAACCATTCGCCAAGATCGGTTACTCCATTTTCCTCTTCCGACTGCCAGCAGAGACTCAGGATGCCACATGGTGAAGGCTTTCGTAACTGGCGCGACGGGTTTTGTGGGCTCTGCTGTCGTGAGGGCCTTGCTTCAAAGAGGCATTGCCGCTAAGATATTGGTTCGCTCTGCGAGCAATCTGAGCAATGTGGCCGGACTTGATGTCGAGTTCTGTGTTGGTGACCTGCTCGACGAAGACTCCCTGGTTGACCGATTGCGAGGATGTAGCCTGCTGTTCCATGTTGCCGCTTTCTACAGCACCGCCGAGTCTGATGGGCAGCGCATGTACGAAACCAACGTAGGCGGTACCAAGACTGTCATGGCAGCTGCCCTGCGCGCGGGGGTGGAGCGGGCTGTGCATACCAGCACCATTGGTACAGTTGGACAGCCGGCAGGAGGTCGCCTCGCGACAGAGCAGGATGAGTTCACTGGGTGGAAGTCTGCCAGCCCGTACGCCAAATCAAAGTTGCTGTCCGAGATGGTGGCTATCGCCGCTGCTCGCAGCGGGCTCGACGTCGTGGTGGTCAACCCTTGCGCTCCTGTAGGCCCACGCGATATTGGGCCTAGCAGCACCGGTCAGAGAATCTTGGATGCTTTGCACGGTCACGAGCCATCATTCCTGCGTGGAGGCATCAACTTTGTTCCGGTGCAGGATGTGGCCGAAGGCCACGTTTTGGCGGCTGAGCGAGGCCGGTCGGGGGAGCGGTATATCTTGGGCCATGCTGAAGGGAACCTGCAGTTGGCTGACTTCTTGCAGATTGTCGCCCGCGTCGCCAAAAGGCCAGGGATTGCGCAAGGCACTCGGAATGGTTGGCGTGCGTTTCTGTCTCCCTGGCGCAGGCTCACAAGCATTTGGCGGCTCCGGGATGTTCCAGTAAAGGATATGCGCCCTGCGGCATTGACCTGCGATCCGGCGAGGGCAATTCACGAGCTGGGAATGCCACAGACCTCACTTGACTTGGCTTTGGGGCAGGCTATCGATTGGTTTCGTGAGCATGGCTACATCTAGTTGATGTGGAGCGGAGGAGATGAATAAGCTACGGCGCTGGCGACGCCATTCATATGAGGTTCTTCTCACCTTGTTCATGCATGCATCAGGCCTGCCTCTGATCGGCAAATGGGCGCTCCTATTGGCCGGCGCCTGCGTTGGCCCGTACAAGGATCGCCGTATTCTGGCCCAACTGACGGCTCGGCCATATGTGTCGCCGCATGCGCAGATCAAGTGTCCCAACCTTCGACTCGGACGCAGCTGCTTCATAGATGATGGAGTCACGATTTATTCCCATGCCGATGGGACCGGCGTCTCGATTGGCGATCGTGTGCATCTCTACAGAGGTACGATTCTCGAGGTAGGTCAGGGCGGTAGCATCGCCATTGGCGACGATACGCACATTCAGGCAGGCTGTCACGTGAAGGGATTTCTGAAGAGCGTGTTCATCGGCCGCAATGTACAGATTGCACCGCATTGTGGCTTTAGCCCCTATGAGCATAACTTTGAGCAGCTAGGCATGCCCATCAAGGCCCAGGGAATTCGAAGCTGTGGAGACATTGTCCTGGAGGATGATGTCTGGCTTGGTTTGGGGGTCACAGTCCTCGAGGGTGTGCGGATCAGTCAGGGTGCAGTCATTGGGGCGGGAGCAGTCGTAACCAAGGATGTGCCGACCCATGCGGTGGCAGTTGGTGTGCCAGCCCGTGTTATCCGCGTGCGTGGGAGCACGCTGCCAGAGTCGACGGAGCTAGGCGCTTCTTGTGTCGAAAACCCGATTGGCCAGAGCAGCCTGCCAGTGAAGGATCTGTAATGCTGACCTCCGATGTGCTTCATAAGCTGTTCATGTTGCCTTCGTACAATCGGTGGATACTATGACCACTATGCTTGAACGAGTCCGCTGCAATTTGTGCGGCGCGGACGATGATGCACCCTTTATGGAAATCGACGGGTCCCACATCGTTCGCTGCCGGAAATGTGGCTTGATCTACGTCAACCCTCGCTATCCGCAGGCATCCCTTCAAGAGATCTATACCGAGTCCTATTACGACCACGACGGGATCAACAACGGCCGCGAATTCTATGGATATGATGACTATCTTCAGGATGAGGAGAACATCCGCATCACATTCGCGCGACGACTCAAGACCATCGAGCGCTTTGCCGAGACAGGCAGACTGTTGGACGTGGGTTGTGCCACCGGCTTCTTCCTGGATTTGGCACGGCAGCAGGGCTGGAACGCGCTCGGCACGGAGGTGTCACAATTCGGCGCCGCTTATGCCCGCGAAAAGCTCAACCTCGATGTAAGAATCGGCACTCTAAGGTCGCTGGACTTGAATGATGCCTCGTTCGATGTGGTCACGATGTGGGATGTCATTGAGCACGTCGTTGATCCGATGAGTGAGCTGCGCGAAATCCACCGGCTCCTGCGGAGCGGGGGTGTGCTTTCCATCATCACCCCTGATGCGGGGAGCTTTGTGGCGAGGCTTTTGGGTCGCCGCTGGGAAGAGTACCGCAGGGTTCGCGAGCACGTGTACTTCTTCTCCCGCGCAACTCTGACACACATGCTGCAGGAATGTGGGTTTGATGTGCTACTGACAGAGAGCGCCGACAAAGTCTTCTACCTAGGGCCTGCAGTTAAGCGTCTCAAGTACTATGCATGGGATGGCAGACTTACACGAGCAGCCACCAGGTTGGTCTATTGGCTCGGACTGGACAAAGTTCGCGTCAACATCAACCCCCTTACCAAGATCACCGTCTATGCGCGGAAAACCTCTTGACCGCAGTTTTGAGCACGCCTGATGGCTGAGCGAAGAATTGGGGCACCAGCGGTTCGTGACCTGGGATTCTATGTCCTGCTGACTGTGATCATGACCTATCCCCTGCTGCTGAAGGCTGGTCACGCCGTCCTCGGACCGCCGGGCGACAACATGGAGTACCTCTACAAGCTCTGGTGGTTCAAGCGAGCGCTGTTCGATCTGCACGTGTCTCCGTTCTTCAACCCCGATGTCTTCTATCCCAGAGGGTACTATCTTGCGTTGCACGAGATGACTTGGGCGAACATCGCGCTTGGCATGCCTCTGACGCTGCTCTGGGGTGAGATACTCAGCTACAACGCACTGGTGTTACTTTCGTTCGTGCTTTCTGGGTTTGGCGCCTACATGCTAGCGATGCATCTGAGCGGTGAACGTCTACCATCGCTACTTGGCGGTGTTTTGTACGCCTTCTGCTCATATCGCATGGCGCACCTGGCTGCTGGTCATCTGAATCTCCTGGGGACACAGTGGTTGCCCTTTCTGCTCCTGTGCATAGACCGAGCACTGGCGACTGGCGAGCGGCGCCCGGCCCTTCTTGCGGGCTTGTTCTTCGCTTTGTCCGCATTGTCATCCTGGTACTATGCGCCTATGTTCGCCATCCTCTCCTTCGTCTATGTCTGGTGGCGCCCGCAAAGACGTGAATGCGCAAGAGACGCTCATCCTGCGAAACGAACCCATCGTATTGCGGGCAAAGAATTCAGGCTATTGCTGTGGTCCGTGGCTACGGCTGGAGTGCTGTTGCTTCCCAGCCTCGCGTTGACAGCCTTGCAGCGAGGCCAGAGTCAGATGTCCTTTTCGCTGAGCGAGGTTGACGTGTTCTCCGCCAGCCTTGGCGACCTCGTGATCCCGAATATACTGCACCCACTGTGGGGGCTGCGCCTGGCAGGCAACTACGTGAGCAGGACAGATGTGCTCGAACACGTCATCTCAGTGAGCTGGATAGGCCTTGGACTAGCCCTGTTGACCCTGCCTCGCCGCGTTGATGCGGATTCGGCAGCCATGCTTAGGCGGGTTGCCCAGCCGTTCTGGGGCATTCTGGCTGTGGGCGCACTGCTGTCGCTGGGTACAACTCTGCACGTTGGCGGTCAGCGAGTATACTTTTCTGTGCCTGCCTGGTTAGAGTCTGCATTCACAGCGGTCATGGGCCTGCTCGCCAACCGATTGGCGCTGCACCGGATGCCTTCGTACTATGAGCTGCGAGTGGCGAATGCAGTGTACTTCCCCTTGCCGACCCTGCTCCTTTACCTATTCGTCCCATTCTTCGATGCGATGCGCGTTTGGGCCCGTTTCGCCCTGTTCGCTGCCCTCGCGGTGGCTGTTCTGGCAAGCCTTGGGCTCGCCCGGCTCCAGCGCTTCCTGCGTGACACACGCCAGGTCGGGCAGCGTGCATGTCTTGTTGCAGCTGTACTGTTGTTGGCGGTGGTTGCTGAGCTGTGGGTTGCGCCATTCTCTCTGGGGTGGTCCGAAGTTCAGCCTCAGCCAGTTGATCTCTGGCTGGCTGAGCAGGAGATCGGTGGCGCAGTAATTCGCTTCCCCCTGTGGCAGTCTGAGCGCGGCCCTGGCCTATACTCAGCGGCAACCCATCACAAGCCTCTTGCCTATGGGTATGGGGGCTTTTTCCCTGCGGACTATCGAGCGGCGCGTCCGATCCTGTGGGGGTTCCCTGCCGATGATGCGATCGAGCTTCTGCGCGACTGGGATGTTCGCTATGTGCTCGTCAGTCCGGCGGCCTTTGGCGATGTTTGGCCCGAAGTACAATCCCAGATCAACGAGAGAGGCTCTTTGCAGGAGGTTGCACGGTTTTCCGAGCAACAGCTCTACCATAGGGGCTGGCTCGCTGAACGACTGTCGGATCTAGGACATGCGTTCCTGACGGAACAGATTTACGTCTATAGATTGAGCTAAACGAGCATTACAGGAGCATGTCCAGTGGCACAGGTAGAAAGCGGTTTTCCTTTGACCAATCAACTTCGGTACGCTAGAATAGCTAACATGGCTCAAGAGAAGTCAAGTCTCACCAATCGACCAAGCGATGCAATCAGTCGCCCCTGCACAACTCGCAGAGCCGTTTTCTTGCTGGCTGCCCTGATCGTGGCCGCCTCGCTTTGGCAAGCACTGTGGCTGGGTTCGTCTGGAGCTCTGGCTCCCGTGGCGGCATCACGGCAGTTGCAGCTAGGCCAGCAAACGATAACCTTCCAGGAGGGGCTCAGTCCCTCGGGTTATGCCGGTACGTCAGACACATTTATGTACTACTACGATCAGAGTGCGACAGCTGGAGGGCGCCCCAGCTTTGAGGTCACCTCCGATGACAAGAAGCGCATTCTGATTCGCTTTGACTTGGCTGAGCACATACCGGCAGGTGCCAACGTGCTATCTGCGCGTCTGGTGCTCAGGGTCGAGTCGCGCACTGCGAGCGCTGCCATTGGTCTTGTGCCATACCTTGTCCGACAATCCTGGTCTGAAGACAGTGCTAGTTGGCGATATGCTACTGCTGAAGCGGAGTGGGCGGGTGGCCCCGGTTGCTCTGGCAGCTCGTGTGTTGAGATCCCAGGAGGACCGATTCCCGTCCAGGCCGTCGTGGGAGGGAGCATAGAGCTTGATCTGACTTCTGCCGTGCAGGGTTGGATCGACGACCCTGCCGAGGGCTATGGCCTACTCCTGCAGGGGCGCGACGTGGGGGGTAAGGTCACCTACGCATTCTCAAGTTCTGAGCACAGCAGCCCCGCATACCGACCCAAGCTGGTCGTGGTGTACGAAGGCGAGCCGCCCTTGGCGACGCCTACGCCGACCTTGACCCCGACTCGTACACCCACGCCACCGAATCCGACTACCGTGGTCTCGACGCTGTCGGACTGGAAGTTCGACTCTTGCATGAAAACAGGCAAGGACCCACGGGTGCCACCGGCTGTGCGTACCTCACGTGTTGAGACGATGCTGATCATGTGGGAAGGCACTATATACAGCGCCAAGCTGCAGTTGGTGATTTGCCAGACCAACCCGAATACACAACACCCCATCTATCTGAACGGCCACCTGATTGGGCATACGCCCCTGAGTGGTACGCCCGGCTGTGAGTGCAACCAGCTGCCGATTGCGCCCGAACTGCAGTTCGAGTTCGAGATCCCACCAGACATTTTGCTGCAGGGCGCCAACTATATCAGCGTGACCAATGAATCAGACCCTTATGAAGAGTGGAAAGCCAGCCGCGCGCAAATTGTCTTGGTGGGCGATCTCCGTGGAGTAACACGTGCCGAGTTTGACCTGGGAATCGACTGGGAGACGCGACCATTGCGCGGCGTGATGCAGAATCCGATTGGCTACGATTCTGGCACGCCCACACCGTTGCTGATCTCCGTTCCTGGCACCGGTGAGGACAAGATCGATGGGTTGAATCGGTTCGCGATCGAGGCCAACCAGATGGGTTGGCTGTTGGCTTCACTGGACATGCGCCATGTTCGCTGGAGTGACGTATACGAACAGGTGGCAAGGTCTCCTTCCTTGTCGGTACAGCACGATGTGATCGACCTGGTTCAGTACATGCAACAGAACTTCAATGTAGATAGATCTCGAGTCTACATTGCGGGATTCTCGAGTGGCGGCGGCATTGCGGCCACTGTGGCGGCCAAGTACCCAGATGTATTCGCTGGTGTGCTTGATTACTCTGGCCCAACAGATTATGCACAGTGGTATGCCGAACGACTGGAGCTGGCTACCGCCTTCTCCTTTGAGTTCTCCGGGGGGCCAGGCAACAACTTTGAATACCCACGGCGCTCAAGCCGTCTGATGGCCAGCAACCTGCAACATGTGGCTATGCGCGTGCGTCACAGCTCGCAAGGTGATACAGCCGTACCCTTTGCCCAGTCGCAGAACCTCTTTGCAGCCATGGCGCAGCACTATGACCCGAATCTCTTCAACAAGCAGTTGATCACACATACTATGGGTCATGTTGATCCTGGCTCCGAAACCCGGATGGAAGACCTGCAGTTTCTGTCGCAGTTCTCTCTGGTCGAGAAACCGCTGCAGGTGCACATCGTCACCGAAGAGGGCAAGGATTACTACTGGCTCCGCGTTGGAAAGTCTCAGCTCGCCGACTCTGCCTGGCGGGGATGGGTGGATGTTGACGCGCGGATAGACCCTGCAATAGACATGGTCTGGCTCACAACCGCTGAGGGGAGTTACGCGGACGGCAAGGCAATTACGCTTACACTGGATCTTGCTGAAATGGGGCTGGATCCGGTCGCGAACTATGACATAGAAGAGTACGATGATCGAACGGGCGAGTTTTCCTTGCGCTCTGTGTCGCCGCAGGCGGGGCGGCTGGTGNNTTCGTCTCTTGAGCGACAGTACGTGATCTATTCAAGTCGCGGTGAGCCGGCCGGCTACAGCGTGTTTCGCCAGGATGCCTCTGGCTATGAGGGAGCCAGCGATACATATATTGTATCGGATCAATTTCCCAGCGAGGGGCCCAGCACTCCGCACGGTGCTGCTGAGGTGCTGAACCTGGGATGCGACGGGCGCCGCAAGACCCTCTTACACTTTGACGTCAGCTCCTTGCCTGAAGGCGTCGTGATCAAAGGAGCGAGGTTGACCCTTCACCTTCTTGAGCAACGGGTTGTACCGTTGCAGGTAAATGTGTACGAGTTGCTCAGACCCTGGCGTGGCAGTGACGCGACGTGGACTTTGGCAACCGCAGAGCAGCCTTGGGCAGTCGCTGGGGCTGAAGGTGTGGGCACTGATCGTGCCTCCGCTCCCTACAAGGCCATGACGAACGTGAAGGTACTTGGCCCACACGTGCTGAATGTCAAAACACTGATCGATCGCTGGATTGCCAATCCATCTGGCAACCTGGGCGTGCTCTTGATCGGAAGTGCGTCATGTACGTCCTCCACCAGGTATCCATTTGGCTCGGCAGAGAATCCGGATTCATCGAAGCGACCGCTGCTGGAGGTATGGCACACTGAGCCGATGCCGACGCCCACGAGCACTCCCGTAGCCTGTTCGCTGGAAGGAACTGTTCAGCTGCAAGGACGTCCCGGCGCGCCCAATCCGCTTGGGGCCGTGCCGCTGACCGTGACGGTAGGAGAGATCACGCACAATGTCACGGCCGACGAGGCAGGACGATTCTCCCTGACGGGCTTGCCTTGCGGTACGTACGACGTGACGGTGAAAAGTGAGCAGGCTCTGAGCAAGAGGCACGGAGACGCGCTCTTCTCATCTGGGATTGCCACGGTGATCGATTTCGGCGTGTTGCTGGTAGGCGACGCCAACGGGGACGATCGGGTGAACATCAACGATTTTTCCATTCTGGCTACGGGCTTTTATCCAGCCTTCGATAATCGGGCTGATTTCAATGGTGATGGAGTGGTGAACATCAGCGACTTTTCATTGCTGGCCTCCAACTTTGGCAAGGCAGGTGATGCTGCCGCCACGGCCAACGGTGTTGGCTCGCCGGCAATTGCGGACGCGAGATAACAGGTGGCAAATACTGTGGTGAGACGGAATGTTTTGACCCAGAGACTGCTGCTTCCTTCAATCATCGGCGCGGCATGCGCTGGCTGCATGCTTTTGTTGCTTGCTTCGGGCGGATCGGCGGATGCGGCGGACAATTCGTCTGTCATGCTGCGACCCACTCCGGAGCGTTCTGACGCGATTTCCTGGGACGGAAATTGGAACCTTCATGGTACTGTCCCAGGATCGCTAACAGGGCCTGCTCCGCTCTCCGCCATGAATGTCATTACCTCTCAGGCTTCCACCTGTATGTCTATCGATGGTGGAGTGGGTGAGGTACGAGTTGCTTCCTCCAAGATGCTTTTCATTTGGGAAGGCGAGCCGGATTCTGCCTCTCTGGTGCTGACTTCATGCGGTGTCAAGCCCAACAAGCATCACTCCGTGTATGTCAACGGCCACCTTGCTGTCCAGGTTGATGATGATCCCTATAGCACGGGTTGCCGTTGCGATGAGCAGGGATATGGGATAGGCGGCCAAACCGTAGCCTACTCTCTAGGTGATTCGAGCATAGTAATCAATGGCTGGAACTATATCAGTATCACCAACGATGCCGATGTCACGGATGACTGGGTTGCCTACGGGGCGCGACTCGTACTGCAAGGTGAGGTTACGCAGACTCTGATCGGGCGTTTTGACTTCACCAGCAGCCATGACGGCAGCTCTCGATTCGCAAAGTATCAGCTGCCCATTGGCTACGATCCTGGGAAGCCAGTGCCTTTGCTGGTATCCATAGCTGGTACTGACGAAGACCGCAAATGGGAAGACCTTTACCGATTTGCTGCTGATGCGAACGAACGAGGTTGGCTTGTGCTCAGCCCGAATTTGCGCAACCTCATCGATCCCTGGCGCGGTCGGACAGCATCACTCCCCAACCAGCACGACATCATGGATGCTATCAATTACATGGTGTCGCACTTTGCGGTAGACAGCAATCGGATCTATATGAGCGGGTTTTCTACCGGGGGAGGGGTTGCCGCGACTATGGCGGCAAAGTACCCCCACGTCTTTGCCGCGGTCGTAGATTGGGCTGGGCCTACGGACTTAGGGGAGTGGGATTCGCGGCTGTCTAGTCTGATCTCGCTGGACTTTGGCTGTCCTCCGCAAGGCCCGGGACAGTGTCCGGTTGAGTGGCAGCGTCGCTCTGCGCGGTCCATGACCGAGAATCTGAAGCACGTGCCGATGACCATCGTGCACGGGCGCGCGGATACCGCGGTGCCTTTCGAGCAGTCGGAAAAGTTCTACCAGAAAATGTCCGAGTACTACGATCCTGCATCCTTCAACAAGCAGGCCGTATGGCACGATGGCGGCCATGCTGATGCGCTCCCCACCTTCGATGGCCTGGAGTGGATGTCCAGTTATGTGCTCAATGCCAGTCCTACAGACATCATGATCCGTGCGGATGAGGATAAGGACTACTACTGGATCAGCATCGTTCAGAAGGCCTGGACGGGCAAGTTCCGGGAAGGCTGGAGCGCGGTGCTCGCGAGTTATGACTCAGGGCAGCAAGTCATTTCTGCCACGGTGAAGGACGGACGCCTGTACGAGAGCGGTTATCTTCCGCTTGACGTGAGTTTTCACCTTTCTGACGTTGGTTTGGACCCGGGAGCATCGTACACCATCGAGGATTACAACGAGACGACGGGTGACTTTGTCCTGCGGCAGGGAGTCATACCTGTGAACGGCCGCCTCACAGTATCTTTGGAACGAGATGCTGCGGGAGGAGTCCATCACCAGTACCAGATATATCCGTTTGCGGCTCCCGAATTGATCCAGGTCAGTCTGCAGCAGCACTCTCAGCCAGATCCCGAGTATGCGGGTGTGCAAGACACCTACATTTACCAGTACGATCCGACGCGCAACTTTGGCTCCGACTACTCGCTCAAACTGAACTTTGGCAGGAGCTTGCGCAGCTTGCTGGAGTTCGATCTTAGCACCATACCTCAACAGGCGGTGGTCAAGAAAGCACATGTACACCTCCATCTCAATGCGCTCGCAGGCGCCTCCAGTATCAACGTTGGGGCGTATCAGTTGCTGACGTCGTGGGCAGACCTTGAGGCAAACTGGAACGATGCCTATCACACACAAGCCTGGACAGCACCGGGAGCAGACTACGTGCCTACGCCAGTAGATGAGAAGCTGCTGTATCCAGGTACCGTCGCCACATTCAATGTTAGGTCCCTGGTAAGCCGCTGGTTGTCAGGAGACACCGCTAATGAAGGTTTGATGTTGATGGGGCCGTTGGTCGGGTCTGGGAACACGCACTACAGTCTTGCCTCCTCCAATTCGCCAGAAGCCATCCGCCGTCCGCGGCTGGAGGTATGGTACATGCTACCAGAGCCTACGCCCACGCCGACCGCGACGCCTGTTGCCTGTGCTTTGGTAGGCACCGTAACCTTGCAGGGCCGCCCTGCTGCTCCGGGGCCACGTTGGATCACAGCGTTGCGCGTCAAAATCGGAGATATCGTCCACTCTGTTGTGACTGACGACTCGGGCCGGTTCGCTATCGATGGGCTCCAGCCTGGCGTTTTCGACATCTCGGTTAAGAACGATCGGTCGCTGAGCCGCCTGATCGGCGGAGTCACGCTGAGTTCAGGGACCACCGAGCTAGATTTCGGTCTCTTGCTTGAGGGTGATGCCAATAACGATGATCTGGTCAACATCAGCGACTTTTCCGTTCTGGCGACGGGATTCTATCCCGCGCATGATGAGAGGGCCGATTTTAACCGTGATGGACTGGTCAATATCAACGATTTCTCGCTCTTGGCAGTGAACTTTGGCACACGAGGTGAGCGGGAATAATGAGGACAGATGGTCGTCACTCGTTGTAGCCTCTACGCAATGCGCAACCTGGCACATAGAAATGGACGCAGCTGCTGAGTATGAAGATATGCCTGGTTTACCCAGACGTTGGCGGTGTGGACTACTACGGCGCCCGCAAGTACTACCATGGATTGGGCTACCTCTCAAGCGTGCTCAAGCAGGCGGGTCACGAGACCAGCCTTTTGTACCTCGAGAGAGAGCAAACTGCGGATGATTTCGTAGCGCAAGTCGAGGCACTCAATCCCTGCGTCGTTGCCTTTTCGGCGACGACGAACCAGTACCCGTATGTGGTGCGCTGTGCAGCCTGGCTCAAGCGCGCCTTGCCGGCGACCCTAACTGTCGTGGGAGGCACCCATCCGACTCTCGTGCCCGAGCAAGTGCTGGGTTCACGGGTGTTCGATGCTCTATGCGTCGGTGAGGGAGAATACCCTTTGCTCGATCTGGTGACGTTCATACAAGATGGGCGTGACCCTTCCTCGATTGCCAACCTGTGGTTTTCACGTCCTGAAGGTGATGTTCGCAACTCCTTACGCCCCCTGCTTAGTGACCTGGACACCCTGCCGTTTGCTGATCGAGACTTGTTTAGCTTTAGCGAGATTCTGGCGGCCAACGATGGCTGGGTAGACATGATGGCCGGCCGAGGCTGCCCGTACGGCTGCTCCTATTGCTCTAATCCTGGCCTGAGAGAGCGGTATCGCGGTCTGGGCAAGTATGTTCGCATGCGTAGTGTCGCCAACCTGCTCACGGAGATTCGGGAGCTGTCATCGCAATACCGCATCAAGGTGCTAAACTTTCAGGATGATGTCTTTACGCTAGATCGAGAATGGGCCCTCGATTTTGGCCGGGCCTATGGTGAGGAATTCAAGTACCCATACTGGATAAACACTCGAGTAGAGCGTATCACGGATGAAGAGTTGGTTGAATGCCTGGCCAAGTCGGGTTGCCGAGGAGTGAGGATTGGGCTGGAGTCGGGAAACGAAGCGCTGCGCGCCCAGGTTCTAAAGCGGACCATGTCCAATGAGCAGATCCGACAGGCCTTCGCTTTGGCTGACAGATATGGCCTGGATGTGTATACCTGTAACATGCTGGGCATTCCGGGCGAGACTGCAGCGATGATCGATGAGACCATCGCGCTAAACCGGGAGCTGAAACCCGCAGGTATGCAGTTCTCGGTGTTCTATCCTTATCCCATGACTGAGCTCTACGAGACCTGCGTGCGCGAAGGTTACCTCGCGGAAGACGCTGAGCTCAAGAGCTACTATGAGCGCAAGAGTGTATTACACCTGCCCACATTGTCACAGACCGAACTGGAGCGCGCCTACGATCGCTTCGAGCAGCTCAAGCTAGAGCTACAGATGAAGCACACCAGTCCACCCAAGTACCGCGTGTACCAGCTTCTGCTCTGGTTGATGCGTGGCAACTCGCTGAAGGCCCGCTCCATTCTGCGCCACTTGGGCCGCCTCAGAGATCGGTTGCTCAATCGTCAGCCGTCGGATCGTCTTACCCGCAGTAGTTCCTTGGGGGACAGCAAGCCATGAACCTCACCGACTTTTACGACAACTACTGGCGGCAGGCAGATGATACTTTCGATCTGGAGCGTCTTGGGTTAATCGCAAAACGAATCCAACCCGGTACAAGTGTCCTAGAAGTAGACTGTGGTCCAGGCGTGCTCGCACGGATGATGGTAGAGCGAGGTGCTCGGGTTGCCGGCACGGATCTTTCGGCCATTGCGGTAGAGCGAACCCAGGCAAAGGGCATCCCGGCACAACAGGTGGATGTCGACACCCAACCGCTGCCCTTCGGCGACGATACCTTTGACGTCGTTGTATCCAACTCTATGATCGAGCACCGCTTCTTTCCGGATCGCACCCTTGATGAGTGTGCGCGTGTGCTCAGCCCCGGCGGCACCCTGATCATTTGCTTGCCCAACATGGGGCACTGGTTGTGTCGTTGGTGGGTATTGACAGGACGCTTCCCATATGTGGCCAACTCGCCAACCGACATGTTGCACATCCGGTTCTTCACGGTGAAGGAAGCCCGACTTCTCTGTGAAAACCGCGGTCTGCGCGTGGTGCATGTCGACGGCAGCGCAAGCCTTTGGGCACGGGAGTTCTATCCCACGCTGGTACGCTCCCGACGCGTGCGCAGGGCATATACCTGGCTTGCCCATCGCTGGCCGAGCCTCTTCTCACGAGACTTTGTGATGGTCTGTCGGAAGGAACGGCCAATTCCATGACCTTGAAACGACAGGCTACCGAGGGCATGTTCTGGGTCGGTGTCGCTTCCGTCGTCAAGAACGGGTTCCGGATTGTCATCCGTTACATCCTCATGCGCATGCTGCTTCCGGAGGCCTTCGGGCTGATCTCGATGGCTTACACGGTCATCGACATGCTGCAGATGTTCAGAGAGATGGGGCTATCATCCGCCCTGATCTATCACAAAGGCGACATGCGAAAGGCGGCGGACACAACATTTGTGATCTTGCTTCTGGTTGCCGTTGCCTTGACCTTGTTCACACTGCTGTTGGCCCCGGTTGCGGCGGTTTTCTTCCGCACACCCGACTTGACCAACGTGGTTCGCGCCCTGTCCGTCAATATACTGATCTCGGCTCTGGGAGAGGTACAGCTCGCGCTACTGGCCAAAAACCTGGCCTTTCGCCAGCGACTGCTGCCAGACTTGGTCCCTACGGTCGTTAATGGCATCGTCTCTATCCTGTTGGCGCTTATGGGTTGGGGTGTCTGGAGTCTAGTATTCGCCAGACTGCTTGAGTCTGTGCTGACTGCGGCGTTGGCATGGGTCGTTGTCCCATGGTGGCGTCCCACTCTGCGGCTGGATCGAGACACAGCGAGGCAGTTGCTTGACTATGGCCAGCACATGGTGTGGAGTAGCTTGCTGGTTTTTGGCATTACCAAGTTGGATAATATGTTTGTGGGAAGAGTGTTGGGCAGTGAGCCGCTGGGCTTTTACGATTATGCGTACACGCAGGCAAACGTCCCCGCGACGCATATCTCGCGTATCGTGGGTCAGGTGCTCTTTCCTGCCTATTCCAGGATTCAGAACGACGTTGGCGCACTACGATCGGCCTTCCTGCGGACCCTGCACTACGTCTCGCTGTTGGCTGTTCCACTGTCGGTTGGCACAATTGTCTTTGCGCAGCCTTTTGTTGCCACGCTCTATGGCGATAACTGGGCACCGGCTGTTGTTCCTCTGCAGATCCTGGGCGTCTACGGCCTGCTTCGTTCCCTGGCTGTGAATATGGGTAGTGTCTTCAAGGCCGGTGGCAAGCCGCATTGGTTGACTTACATTGCTCTGCTGCGCCTTTCAGCAATGGGCATTCTATTGTAC
>DIVN01000015.1:6798-7619 GCA_002435875.1 Anaerolineales bacterium UBA6131 | reverse complement strand
CGCGTGGGCATCATCCGCGAGGGCAGCATTGTGGAAATCTCCAACATCCGCACGCTACAGCAGAACAACTACAAGAAGGTAAGCGTGACGGCCGAAGGGCTGAACCCGGCCACATTCGATCTGCCGGGCGTCACCAGGCTGCAGACGGAGAACGGCACGCTGCAGTTCTTCTTCAAGGGCGACATCAACACGGTGCTGCAGAGGATCAGCGGCATCCAGGTTGACGATGTGACCATCGAGGAGCCGACCCTGGAAGAGANNGAATAGGCGGAGATCATGAGCGCAACCATCTTTCGACACGAGTTTCGCACGCGAATGAGATCCGTCGCCATCTGGTCGCTGGCGGTGGCGGCACTGGTCCTGCTCTTCTTCTCCTTCTTTGGCGTGTTCGCCGACCAGGCGGCGCTGATGAACGAGATGATGGCCAAGTTCCCACCGGAGATGCGGGCCGCCTTCAGCCTGGACAGGATGGATCTCTCCAGCGTGCTCGGGTTCTACAGCCTCATCTACCTGTTTGTCCAGCTCTGTCTCGCCATCCAGGCAGGCAACTATGGATTCGGGCTGGTCTCGATCGAAGAGAGCGAGCTGACGGCGGACTTTTTGCTGAGCAAGCCGGTCAGCNNCAAGCTGCTGGCCGCGCTGGCCAGCCTGACCATCACCAACCTGGTGCTGTGGTTGAGCAGTTTCGTGGCCATCTCGCTCTTCCGCGGCCAGCGTGAGTACGAGCCACGCACGCTAATCCTGCTGCTGCTCAGCACCGTGATCTTCCAGCTCTTCTTTCTCAGCGTCGGGCTGCTGATCTCGCTGCTGGTCAAGCGGGT
>DIVN01000015.1:0-6741 GCA_002435875.1 Anaerolineales bacterium UBA6131 | reverse complement strand
CTGGATGCGGCCTACATCGTCCAGCGCGGCGCGTACGACACGCCGCTGGTGCTGCTCAATGTGGCCGTCACTGTAGTCTCGCTGGCGGCCAGTTACTGGTTGTACCTCCGCCGCGACATTCCGGCGGTATCGTAGGGAGGTGCACAATCAACATCTTTATCCGTGAGCTGAAAGCCAACTTCAAATCGCTGCTGATCTGGGCGGCCATCACGACGCTGCTAATCATGATCGCGGTGGCCAAGTTCTCCGCCTTTGCCGGCGACCCGCAGATGCTGGCCATGCTGGACTCTATGCCCCCAGCGCTGTTGGACGCCCTGAGCATGCGTGCCTTCAACCTGACTACACTGAGCGGATTGTATGGCATCATGTTCATCTACTTTGCGCTGATGGGCGCCATCGCCGCCGCCATGTGGGGCAGTGAGATCATCTCCAAGGAAGAACGCGACAAGACGGTCGAGTTCTCGCTGGTGCTGCCGGTATCGCGCAGCAGGGTCATCACCGCCAAGGCGCTCGCTGCCCTGGTCAACTGCATCGCCTTCGTGCTCATCACCTGGGGGGTATCGCTGGTAGCCGTGCACTCGTACCGTCCGGACCAGGCCTTCTACAGATTTCTGGCGCTCGAGATGCAGGCCATGCTGGCGATTGAGCTGATCTTCCTGGCCATTGGGCTGCTGTTGGGCTGTGCCATGAAGCAGTACAAGCTCTCGGGCTCTACCGCGGTGGCCATTATCTTGACCACATACTTCATGTCGATCCTCTCTGGCATGAACAAGAATCTGGACTTTTTCAAGTATCTCACGCCCTTCAAGTACTTCGACGCGGGCGAGTTGTTCCGCACTGGCAAGTTGGACAGCATGTACCTGCTGCTCTCGGCCGCCATCGTCATCGTCAGCGTGACCGGAGCGTACTGGACCTACAACCGGCGCGACCTGTATATCTAGGCACGATCGAATCTCGGGCTGGCGGGCCAAGTCCTACAGAGTCGGAGCACACGAGACAGCCCCGCCGTGACGGAGCTCTTTCCGATCGGGCCGACCCGTGACCGCCTTGGCCCTGATTCCCGGTCACCTGCTGCGTCCTTCCCAGTGCCGCGCTGCGCCCGCAAGCCGTGTCTTGGCAGATCGTGCCGCGCCATCTCCTGCTGCGCCTGATCGCCGATTTTGACTGTATGCGCGTTTGCAGTAGCATGTGACAAGAGTTCGACCGTTCGACAACACCATAACACAAAGGAGTGCCGCTATGAAACGGTTCGTCACCGCTGTGCTTGTAGTGCTGCTCGTCCTCTCTCTCGCGCCCATTGCGCTAGGCAACGACCCTCTGTCGTACCAAACCTACCTCCCCTTTGTTGGTGGAGGCAAGAGCCAGACCGACTATGTCGAAGCCGCTGGCTGGGACCCCACGGTCAAGGCTCGCCTCAACGAGTTCATGGACCTCTATGGCAAGTACTCGGCTGCCTATGATGCGGCAAACAAGCCCTACGCAGTGTTCGACTTTGACAACACCACTTCCATCCTCGATGTCGAAGAGATCCTCATCATCTACCAGCTCAACCACATGCGCTTTGGCGTTGAGCCCGACGAGATGTTCGAGGTCCTCTGCACCGGCATCGCCGATCCCAATGAGCCCATGGAAGGCTGGGCCGGGGAGGCCGGTACCGACCTCTCGGTCGCTACGGTCGCTACCGACGCCGCCAACGCCTACCAGGTGCTCTACGATGCTGGCTATGTCTCCATCGAGGGCGTCGATGCCGCCACCGAGGCCATCTACCAGGCTACCGATGAGTGGAAGGACTTTTCTTCCAAGGTCCGCTGGCTCTATGAGGCTATCAACGACTTCTACAGCGCCTCCATCGGCTACCCCTGGATCACTTATCTCTTCACCGGCATGACCCCTGAGCAGGTCACCGACCTGGCCACGGACTCGCATCTCTACAATATGCAGCTCAGCCAGGACCCCACGCAGTGGAAAAAGATCGACATGGCCGTCCCCTCCGACGAGTACGTCTCTCTCGCCGGACCCCTGCCCATCGCCTACAAGAACGGCATCACCATCTCCCCTGAGCTCAAGGAGCTCTATGCCGCTCTCGACAACAATGGCATTGACGTCTGGATCAACTCTGCTTCCTACATCGATGTCATCGAAGCCATCGCCTATCAGCCCGACCTCTTCGGCCTCCAGGGTGTCGACGGCGTCGTCGCCATGACCAACAAGATCGTCGATGGCGTCTACGACAATGCCTACGACTATGACCTCCACCCGCAGACCCAGGGCGTCGGCAAGTCCGAAACTATCGACCAGGTCATCCGCCCCCTCTACAACGGCCGCGGTCCCCTCTTCGTCGCCATGGACTCGAGCGGTGACTTTAACTTCTGCTCCGAGTACGCCGATACCGCGCTCGGGCTCATCCTCAACCGCCAGCGCTCTGACGACATCGCCATGCTCTCCGCTGCCGCCATCCATCAGCGCAATACCAATGTCTCCGTCGCTGACGCCGTGGCCATGGGCGACACGCTCTATGTCCTCCAGGGCCGCACTGAGAACGGCGGCTGGCTCCTCCCGCAGCCCGAGTGCATCAACCTCGGCAAGACCGATGCCCTGCTCTTCTCTACCGCGGGCCAGAATTTCTACAATATGCTCGTCGCTGGTACCTCTATCCGCGACCTCGTCAACAACAATACCAGAATGGGCGCGGCCTACGTAGGATACAAGACCAGATAGCCACCCAGTACACGAAGAAGAGCCCCGCGCATGCGCGGGGCTCTTTCTTTTTGGGCGCCGAGCCTGACCGTCGTCGCTCCAAGCGACTTGCGGGGCGTCGCCCATCGGTGGTATACTGGGCGTTCTTGAGACGCACTCCGGGGGTTAAGAGGCTTTGTGAACGCGCCACAAACGAAGGATGGGCGCCCATCCCCGCAAAAACGAATTGTGACCCGCACGCGGCGTGGGCCCACCGGCCCAGCCACGATCCTGGGTATCCCAACGTCCGTTCTGCGCCGCGACATGCGCACCCTGCTCGGGCGCATCTTGCGGCTGTGGCTGTCCTTCATCCGCGGCCAGCTCACGCTCATGTTCGCGGTTGGCTTGATCACCTGGCTGGGGCTGCTGGCGCTGGGGGTGCCGCGGGCATTCTTCCTGGGGCTTGTCGCGGCCGCACTCGAGGTGGTGCCCAACCTCGGCCCGACCATATCCACCGTCTTGGGCGTCATCGTCGCCCTGCTGCAGGGCTCGAACCGCCTGGCACTCAGCCCGCCCACACTCGCCCTGGTGGTATTTCTGTTCTACGTTCTGGTGCAACAATTCGAGAACCTGGTCCTCGTCCCGCGGGTGATGGGAGATGCGCTCAAGTTGCCGTCGTTGCTCGTCCTCGCCGCGGTGTTGCTGGGCGGATTGGTGGGCGGGCCGGTCGGCGCGATCCTGGCCACGCCCATGCTGGCCAGCGGGCGCGAGATCTTGCGTTACATCCGCCAGCGACGGCGGAACCAGGACCCATTTGCCACCGCGCAGGTCCTGCCCTAGTCCGTAGCCTCGCCACAGGCCGCGACGCTCGTGAGCTGTCGGCCAAGCCGGCTCCCACAAACAAGGAGGTCACTCATCAGCAAGATCGAAGCTACGGATCGCCCACCCTATGTGTTTCTCGACAAGGCACCGGACGTCGAGTCTTTTTTCCATGCGCTGGCCTCATCACCAGCCCTCGCCCTCGACCTGGAAGCCGACAGCCTCTACTCCTACCAGGAGAAGGTCTGCCTGGTGCAGATCTCCACCACCTCGGCAAACGCCATCCTTGACCCACTGACCGCGCGCGAAGGAATGCCAGCCCTGGGCCCATTGCTCGCCGACAGGCGAATACAAAAAGTCTTCCACGGTGCCAACTATGATGTGCGGCTGTTGAAGAAAGACCTGGGCGTGGCTGTGCACAACATTGCCGACACGATGGTCGCCGCCCAGCTGACGGGCAGAGAACAGGTCGGGCTAGGCGCGTTGCTCGCGGCTGAGTTCGGGCTGACCCTGGACAAAAAGTACCAGAGGGCCAACTGGGCCAGACGGCCGCTCGAAGAGCTGCAACTGCAGTACGCTGTCCTCGACAGCGCTTACCTGCTGCCGCTGTGGGAGAAACTGCGGGCGGATCTCGAACGCCTGGGCCGCCTGAGCTGGGCGGAGGAAGAGTTCCTCCTGCTCGAAGAGATGGAGCCAGCGCCGCCGCGTGAACCCTCCTGCTTTGACGTGAAGGGCGCCGGCCTGCTGTCACCACGCGAGCTGGCGATCCTGCATGAGCTGGTGTTGGTCCGCGACCAGGCTGCGCGTGCCTGCGACTGCCCCCCCTTCAAGGTGCTCCCCAACCAGGCGCTCTTGCAGTGGGCGCGGGACCCGCCGCAGCGCCGAGAGCAGATCACACGCACGCCGGCTGCCAATCGCGGCATGCTGCGCCGCCTGGCGCCGGACCTCATGGCTGCCGTGCAGCGTGGCCAGGCTTTGCCGGCCGATAGCTGCCCACACCGACCCAAGGGGCACTTTGTGCCGCTGACGGCCGAGCAGAAGGAGCGCTTTGCCCGCCTCAAACAGGCCAGGCAAGAGGTGGCCGAACAACTGCAACTCAGCCCCGGGTTGCTGGTCAACTCGGACACGCTGGAGAGAGCCTCGTCTCTGCCCAGGAGTGAGGCCCTGCAACTGCTGGAGAGCGGGCTGAAACGCTGGCAGCGAGAGGTGCTTGGAGCACGACTGCGGGCCGCGATGCTGCCGTAAGGCTGAGGCGCCTGCCATGCGAGCGATTTGCGATGCCAGCCATTGCAGGCTATACTCGACTGTTGGCAGCGAGTAAGAGCGTCGCGCTGCCCGCATCTCTTCCAGTTCGGACTGCCAGTGGTAGCCCATCTCTGCTGGCAACCGCGTGCACAGGCGCTGTCTGGGCGCGGCAATCGTTTGTGGGGAGGCGCCATGAGCGCAATCGTCAACATCGTGCTGCTCAGCACGGCCGCTGGGCTGGGCACCGGTCTCGGTGGGCTCATCGCCGTCATCCGACGGCCGGGCTATCGCTCCTTCGGCTTGCTGATGGGCTTCGCCTCCGGGGTCATGATTACCCTGTCGTTTCACGAGCTCGTCGCCGAGGCCTGGGCCGAGGGTGGCTGGGTATTGGCCACCATTGGCTTTGCCGCCGGCGCTTTTGTTATGTTCGCCATCGACCTGCTCACGCCGCACATACGTTTTGCCGAGCGCGAGAACGGCACGCACAGCGAGCCGATAGAGACCTGCGTCATGACAGGCGAGCCAGTTGGGCGCCCGCCACACCGCGGCCATCGCCGCGGCCACCATCCCAACTGGAGCCACCGCTACATGCCCGTGAACCAGAAGCTGCTGCGGACCGGCATGCTCATGGCCATCGGCATCTCCATCCACAACATGCCGGAGGGCATCGTCGTGGGTGCCGGATACATGCACCAGCCGGCCTTTGGCATTTTCATCGCTCTGGCCATCGCCCTGCACAACATCCCCGAGGGCATCGCCACGGCGATGCCTCTTTGCATGGGCGGCGCATGCACGTTGGACGCCCTGCGCACCACCTTCCTCTCCGGCATGGTCGAGCCCATCGGCGCGCTCCTCGCCGCCCTGGTCCTGTCCTCGTTCCAGGGGCTCATCCC
Organism: Anaerolineales bacterium UBA6131; assembly: GCA_002435875.1. Classification (GTDB taxonomy): domain Bacteria; phylum Chloroflexota; class Anaerolineae; order UBA2200; family UBA2200; genus UBA6131. The sequence continues at coordinate 1,108 of DIVN01000015.1, read as the reverse complement.
TGCTGCCCTGGCCTTTGCCGGGGGCGTGATGGTCTTTCTCACCCTCGATGAGCTCATTCCCTCCGCCCGCGAACACGGCCACCAGCACTATACGGCTATCGGCATCATCACGGGTGCCGTTTTCGTGTTTGTGCTTTCCGGTACCTTAGGCGTTTAGCACACCCTAAACGGGGGTGCTGGCGCAATGGACGCACGGCCCTATACTACAGTGTGGGGACGGAAACACGGCGACCTGTGGGCTACAGCCTCCGTACGGGCGTTCCGGCCACCCGTAGTGGCCGGACGTAGAATAGCCCCTTGTGGGCGTTCCGGACGCGTCGGGCGTCCGGACGTAGGATAGCCACTTGTGGGCTATAGCCCCCGTGAGGCGTTGGGGGTGGCAGGTTCGTAACGGGCACAAGGCCCTATACTACGGGGAACGGACGCAGTACAGCTCAGTGTGTGCGCTCCCGACGCTTCAGGTGTCCGAGGCTAGGATAGCCCCTTGTAGGCCATAGCCCCCATGGTGCATTGAGGGCGGCAGGGTCGCAACGGGCGCACGGCCCCATGCTACGGGTACGGGGTCCCGTGCAGCGACCTCAGCGCGCCGCCTCCCTACGCATATGTCGGTTGGTGACGGCCTTGGCCACTTCCACGATCACCAGCAAGCCGAGCGCTACGCCGAAAACTGTCGCCCACTGGCTCAGGTCCAGTGTATTGAGGCTAAGCAGCCGGCGCAGCGGTGCGAGCAGCACTGCCCCAACGGCTAGCGCCAGCCCGGAGATCACGGCCAGTACGAGCGCCTTGTTGTTGGCCAGGCTGCCGCTATGCAAGATCGAGCGGCGCATACTGCGGTAGGCAAAGATGTAGATCATCGAGTTCACGGCAAAGCTGGCAAAGGCGATCGTGCGACCGGACGCCACGTCACCATGCGCCTGCCAAAGGTGATAAAACATGGCCATCGCGGCCAGTGCACTGCTCAGGCTGATGACCCCAATGAGCGAGAGCCCCAGGCGATCCAAGATGGGCTCGTCGCGGCGCTTGGGCGGCTCATCCATGATGCCTTCCTCTTGCGGCTCAAAACCCAAGACGATGTCCGACGGCCCGTCGCAGATCAGGTGGATCCACA
>DIVN01000085.1 GCA_002435875.1 Anaerolineales bacterium UBA6131 | reverse complement strand
CTGCAAGGCCAGGGCATCACGCTGCATGTGCTCAAGGGTTTCAAGCAGCGAAGGGAGCCACGGTAGCTCTTGCTGATCTTGCAGGGCGCGCAGACTGTCGGCCAGGAGGGTCAATTCGTCCAACAGGCCCTGCACGTCCTCGTTGCGGAAGATCGGGCGCGAGGGCACCTCGACACAGCCCTGCCTGAGGGCCAGAAGGCAGCCAGCCAGATTGCCGCTGTCCGCTGTAGAGACGTAGCGAGGCTGCAGAGGCTCCAGGGTATGTGTGTCCACCCAGTTCAGGAAGTGGCCGCGGTAGCGTGGCAAGTGTGCCAGGCTGTCGAAGGTAAAACGCAACTGATGGGCAAGAGAAGCAGCATCGATGTAGCCCAAGTCGTAAGCACCAAAGGTGGACAGCAGCTGCAAACCGACGTTGGTCGGAGAGGTCCTGCAGGCAACTTGGCCAAGCGGATCCTCCTGGAAATGGTCTGGAGCAAGCCAGTGGTCATCGGGGCCAACAAACCGCTCAAAGAACAACCAGGTACGGCGAGCCAGAGCGCGCAGCTGTCCCGTCTGTGCGGCGGACAAGGTCTCCCTGCGCGGGGGACGGGGTCGGCTGATCCATAGCGCGATCTGCGGAGACAGTAGCCAGGCCAGCAAGATTGGTCCCGCGATGACCAACCCCGAAGGATGGCGCCAGGCCAACAAGGCAGCCACGGCCACGGCGAGCAAGGATGCGCTGCCCATACGCGTCCATGCCAATGCCAGGCGGCGCTCACGCTGAAACAGCTTGACGGTGTGCGCGGCGGTGGTCCACTGCAACAGGTGGCGACGCGTGATGAACATCCTGACCAGGGTGCTGCCGATGGCGTCAAAGTTGAGCAGCGCGTCGTAGGCCAGAAAGGCCTGCTGCAGCAGCCAGCGGTCCAGGCGGACCCGGGGCAGCTGCAGGGGCGCCGCCGAAAAGAGCGACGAAAGCAGGCCGCGGATGTCGTCGATGAGGCCGAGCAGCACGGGCAAAGCCAGCACCGCCAGGGCCAGAGCGGTCCACACCAACTCTGCACCCGGCAATACAAGCCAGCCAGCCAACAAGAGCGCCAGCAGCGCTGGCAAGAGCAGGCTGCGACGCAGGTTGTCGGCGATCTTCCAGCGATCAAGGGCCGTAAGCGGGTTGGGCACGGTCTCACCCGTGGCATTGGGCACGCGAGGGAACAGCCAGGGCAAGATTTGCCAATCGCCACGCACCCAGCGATGGCGGCGGAAGGCATAGGAGAGGTAGTTGGGCGGAAAATCCTCGTAGAGGGTAACTGTGGTGCACAGAGCCGCCCGCCCATGCAGGCCTTCAAACAGGTCGTGGCTCAGAAGGGTGTTCGTCGGCACGCGATTGGCCAGGCTCTGCTCAAAGGCCGAGACATCGTAGATGCCCTTGCCGGCGTAGATGCCCTCGCCAAAGAGGTCCTGGTACACGTCGGAGACGGCCAGGGTATACAGGTCAACCGCAGCCTCGCCCGCGAATAGCTCTGTAAAGAGAGAGCGGCCTGCCGCAGGCGGCCAGATCTCCAGGCGCGGTTGCATGACCGTGTAGCCGGCCACGACCCGCCCACTGCGGGGGTCGAATGCGGCCTGGTTCAAGGGGTGGGCCAGCGTGCCCACCAGTCGCTTGGCACCTTCGCGCGGTAGAATGGTGTCGCTATCGAGGGTGATGACGTAGCGTGCGCCAACAAGCGCTTCCACGTCACCCTCCTGCACGCTAAAGTCCAGATTTTGCTGGTCGCCCATAAGCAAGCGGTTAAAGTCGGCGAGCTTGCCGCGCTTGCGCTCCCAGCCCATCCAGCACCCTTCGGCAGGATTCCACTGGCGCTCGCGGTGGAAGAGGTAGAACGGGCGGTGGGTCTCGCTCCCATGGGCGTCGTTGAGGGCGCGAATCCCTGCGACAGCCTGTTCCACCAGAGCCTGGTCCTCGGGCATGTGCTCGCGTTGGGCATCGGCAAAGTCCGTGAGCAAGGCGAAGGACAGGTGCGGATCGACGTTGCCGAGGTAGTGTCGTTCCAAATGGCGTAGAAGCTCGCCGACCTCTTCGGAGCTGGTGAGCATCGAAGGGATGGTCACGACAGCGCGGCAGGCCGCAGGAATCCCTTGCTCGAGGGCCAGGGCAGGCAAGCGACGGGGCTTGATGAGGTGAGTGACGAGCCAATTGATGACCTGAACGGCGATGGCCATCGCTGGAAGCAGCACGAGCAGCGCGACGGGCAGTGCGTAGGCCCAGGAAGCGCCGCGGCGCAGGGCATAAGCGACGAACACAATCAGAATCACCGCGCTGACAGAAGCGATTGAACCCAGATACGCTGGAACAGCGCGGGCGGCAAGCCAGCGCAGCAGCCGCTGGCGGCCAGTCAGGCGGCAGCCAAGCTGGGTCTCAAGCTGCTGCCGCCATTCCGCCAGCAGGTAGTAACCGACATGCTGGCGCCTACCGGGCTGCTCAGCCTGCTGTGCGGCCCGGACCGCGACCTCGGCCACGTAGTCCTCAGACCGGCCACTGCTCCTGGCCAACTTTTCCACGACCTTGCGGTAATAGTCGCGGGTTTNNCCATCTCGGCATAGACGCCTGGCGGGTCCCTCCTAAGTATGCTCTCAACACGACTGACGCTTTCGAAGAACGCCAGCCAGTCATAGGTGGCCAGGCCGTGCAGGCTGAGAACGCAGTTGGCGATGGTACGCTCGACGAGAGGATCTTGTTTGTATTGGGCCGTCGCCATGCCCCCGCTGGGAGGCGCAGCGTCCGCTGAATCCGCGGTGCTGACCGCTGCTGCATAGGCCAGCCTTTCGAGCACGGCCAGGCGCAACATGGCCGGCAGTGCCCACAATTCGCCCATGGTGAGCCCCGCGGTGGATTGATAGATACGCACAAAGCGCCGCAACCAGTCAAAGACCACATGGTCATGGTTGCGACGGAGGATCTCGCGCGCCACGATGCGAATTCGAGGCCAGCACATGCCGTCATCGCCCACGGCAAACGGCAGCTGCTTGTAGAAGGTGGGCGACAGGTCCTGCTGTACCTGGCGCAAGGCTTCCTGCACACGCCGATAGTTGTCCAGGTACCACTCGCCCGACGAGGTTATGGAGAGCCGCGGATCGCGGGCAAAGTCGTGGTAGGCAGCGCGCAGGGTTTCCTCGAGTTGCTGCAACTGGTCACCTGGCCAGGGTGGTGTGTCCAGCGTCCGGGGCTCGGCCGGCCCGGGCCGTGGGGCCGTAGCCACATTGGCCTCGGAGAGAGTCTGCTGGCCGTGGCCAAGTTCGTGATGGGGAAGCGGTTTTTTCTCTGGCACGGCCTATCGCCCCATGAGCTCGCCAGCCGCGATCTCGGCCTGGCTTGGCCCGATCTGGTCCGCAGGCACGTCTTGCGCGATGAGAAGAGGCGTGGTGCCATAGACGACAAAGTTGAGGGCCAGACTACCGTAGGGGAGCCGGGTGCTACCGGTATGGCCGTGCGCGCTCATCAGCACGAGATCGACGTTCTCCTTGCTGACAAGCTCATGCAGGCTCTGCGAGGGGGTCTCGCTAACCTCAACGATACTCCTGGCCGTGACCTGTTCCGCCAAGAGCGCATCGCGGACACCATCGAGAAACTGCTCTGCCTCCAGGCGGTTGAGCTCGGCAACACGGTTGATGAGCTGCACCTCTTCCTCAGTGAGTGGCCAGCGGCGGGGCATTTCAGGGCGCCTCACCACGTGGGCAAGAAGCACTTCCCCACCATGGGCACGGGCAAGCGCCGCCGCTACGGGCACAACGCTGGCCGCGCGCTGCGAGCCATCGAGCGGGCACAGCAGCCGGGAATAGGCCAGTCCGCCCAGATCGGAAATGGCAGGCTGATAGGCGCGCACAACCAGGGTAGAGATACGCGAACGCGCGATGATCTTTTGTACGACGCCGCTGACGTTCCAGCCACTCAGCCCGCTGCGCCCGTGGCTACTGAGGGCAATCAGGTCGATGCCCTGCTGACGAGCATAGCTGATGATCTGCTCTGCCGCGCGGCCTTCGAGCCTCTGTGACTGCACCTGCACGCCCTGCTCACGCAGCCTGGTGGCGACACCATCGAGATAGCCTTCCGCCTCGAGGGTCTTGAGGCGCCATCCAACCGCATTGACAGATGGAGCGTCGCCCTGATCCGGCCTGGGCTCGCAGACATGCAAGATAGTGACGCTGGCGTCAAGCGCGGTGGCCATGGCCACGGCGTGTGGCAAGACGCACTCGGCCAGAGGGGATGCATCCAAGGGGACAAGGATTCTTTTGAACATGACCTCGTTACCTCCAGTTGGGCAGGAGCGCGTCACAGAAGTGACGGCGGATAGGCGCATGTCCACGTTGACGAGGGAGATCCCTGCGCGGGCTTGGGTCGAAGACAAATGGCGAGGCCCAGTGAAGGAACCTCACCAACAGAAGGCCGATGTCGGTTGCACGATAGCATCACGCCGGTTCACTATTATACAGCATAGAGACCGGGTGAGACAAATGGTGAGCATCTGGAGCGCGTTGGGGCATGGTGGACTCTACCCACTCATCGGCCCTGAAAGCAAGAGGCCATTGTATGACTGGGAGTGGTTGAGCGCAGAGCTGGCATGCTGCTATCCGTGGCTTCCGAGATCGGTCGGCTGTTGAGGGGCGAGACTGGCCGGTTGGCCGATGTCGCGCGCCGCAGAAGAGGTACAATGGGGGGTGAGCCCCTCGGCGTCGGCGCAGGGTGATTGGCGCGACACGGCGGGCGCGTCCGCTGAGCGGCCGGCAGGGGAGCAAGGCCGCGGGAAGGGATGGCCGTGATCGCGACAGAGGAAGCAGACAAGGAGCAGCATACGCAGCGACTGTTCGCGCCAGACGCGCTGCGCGGGCTGCTCATGGCACTGATGGCCCTGGATCACGCCAACCTCTTTGTGGCGCACAAGCACCCCTCGGCAGAGATGTGGGCAGGACCTTTCCCTCTCTACAACGATACGCTCACCTTCCTGACCCGGCTGGTGACCCACCTGTGCGCACCGGGGTTCTTCTTCCTGATGGGGGTGGGCATGGCCCTCTTTGCCGTCGCGCGACGCCGGCAGGGATGGAGCCGATGGGCGATCACCAGGCACCTGCTGCTGCGCGGCGCTTTGATCGTGGCGCTCAAGCTGCTGTTGGTCAACCGCGCCTGGGAGCTGTCTCCGGGCGGCTGGGGGGTGCAGGTCTACATTGGGGTGCTGTTGGCGCTTGGTGCCGGGATGATGATTGGCTCCTTTGCGCTGTGGCTGCGGCCGATACCACTGGTGGCCCTCAGCGCGCTGCTCTACATCGGTCTGCATGTGGCTGCGCCCGACCCTAACTCCTGGGGCCAAGCCCGAAATGCACTGACCTACATCTTGTTGTGGCCGGGCGGCATCAGCGGTGCAAACGGACGCACACTGCTGTGGTCATGCTACCCCGTGCTCCCCTGGCTGGGGCTGGTCACCTTTGGCATTGCTTTCGGCTACTGGCTGGCGGACGATGCCCGCCGGGCGTACGGCTGGGCAGCCAGCATCGGCGCCGCGTTCCTGGCCGGCTTTCTCTTGCTGCGCTACCTGAATGGCTTTGGCAACCTCCGGCCGCGCATGGGCAACGGCTGGATCGACTGGCTGAACGTCGTCAAGTACCCACCCAGCTTGAGCTTTGTCCTGCTCACCATGGGGGTCAACCTGCTCGCGCTGGCGGCCTTGAGCCGGGCAAGGGGGCGGTGGCACGCCTCGTTGAAGTCACTGGTCGTTTTCGGGCAGGCCCCCTGGTTCTTCTACACCCTGCACCTCTTTCTTTATGCTGCGCTGGGGCGGCTGCTGACGCCGAAGGGAACCAGTATCCCAGGAATGTGGCCGGTCTGGTTGCTGGGGCTGGCCATCCTGTGGCCACTGTGTCGTTGGTACGGGCAGTGGAAGCACAAGCAGCCCGCCACGTCACTGGCGCGCATGCTGTGACACGGAAGGCAGGCGGGGCGCGGCGAGACAAGAGTGAGGGACTGTAGTGCAGAAAGGAGGAGACCTGCGGGACTGCCCTATCCAGGCCTCCTCTTCGCGTGCGATGATACTGTGTCAAGGTGCGGCCGGCCGCTGAGCACGTCAGGGCCGCCCGCGCTGCAGCGCCTTACTTGACGGGCTGATCCCCGCTCGTTCCCCAGCCCTGCACAAACGGTGTGGCCGCGTTATAGTAGGTCGACGACAGCAGCCCAAACCACACGCCGTATGTTGGACGGTAAACGATCAAGTCCATCTTGCCATCGCCGTCGAGGTCGCCGCTCAGTGGGATGTCGCCGCTCGCACCCCAGGCTTTGCCCAGGCTTGTGGTGTAGTTGCTGCTAGATTGGAGGATGAACCAGACGTTACTGGATGGCCGGTAGACGATAAGATCCATCTTGCCATCGCCGTCCAC
>DIVN01000089.1 GCA_002435875.1 Anaerolineales bacterium UBA6131 | reverse complement strand
GGCGGCGTAGCTCAGTTGGTAGAGCGGGGGACTCATAAGCCCTGTGTCACTAGTTCAAATCTAGTCGCCGCCACAGTGCAGAACGGGGCCACGCCGAATAGCGTCGCCCCGTTTTCGTCTTCCCAATTGTTGCGTTAGTAAAGCTTTCGACGGAAGACCATCAGCCTGCTTACCGCAGCATCCGTCGCCCCAAACTCGTACTTATAGCGCTCGTCACCCTGAAGGAAGTCGAGCCGCCTACATCCCCGTCGGATTGCGTCCGCAATGAGGTGACCCATCAATGCTATCCCGGGTGACAGTTCTCTGGCGACCGACGGATCAAAACCCGAATTGTACACCAGGCGATCGCCCCCATAGTCAAAGCACAGGTAACTCGCTACAGGGCGTCCCGCTACACTGAGAATGCTCAAGCGAAGCCAGTCCCGGTCCAGCGCCATGAGCGAAACCTGACGAAAGAACCCTTCCATGCGGAGGTCCATGAACGACTCTTTGTCACGATCACTGGACTTGTGCAGCCGTATGAACGTATCGAAACCCTCATCGAAACGCTCCTCGGTGACAAATGCCCACAGACTGGCACCGTCCTGGTCAGCTCGTCGCATCTTCCTGCGCAGCTCATGGCGCTGCTTCTTGCTGAGTTTGGTGGAGAGGTACTCGTCCCAATCCCCAGGCAAGTCAACCACCGGGCAGACATCCTCCATGGTCTCGCGCACTTCCCAGCCATACCCCTCGGCAAGTCTTGTGACTTCACCCAAAGTCGGGGATGCAGCCGGAACATTCCTGAGATCCAGCAAGTCCCAGTCCAGCGACGCAGAGATACCCTCAAGGGTAGCTGTCCAGGCCTGGGCATAGACCTCTGGAGGAGCGATGATGTCGAGGTAGTCGGAGAGCTCTGAACCACCGATGAGATGGAGAGCCTGCATGGACGTGTCCCCGTCCGTGACTTGCGGCTTCTCGATATTGATGGCGAGCCCCGGGGCGGCGGTTCCTACCGACACTCGGTGCGAGAACAGCGGCACAATGGCCAGCAGACGCTCGTCCTCGTCGCGAAGTGTCCCAATCCACAGCTGTTTCTCGGCGCCGAACGTCTCCCACCAGGTCTTTTGCCACTCCCAGGTGAGAAACAGGGTGTTCGTCCTGCTTCTCTTGACGAGCTCGTTCCACTCCGAACGCAACTCATCAAATGCAGCGTGATCACTGTAGCGCTTGAATTTCATCGCACCCATATTCCGCCCTCAAGAGCACCTTTGACAAATGCTCGCTACAACTACGAACGTCTAAGCAAGACCTCCGACTCCAGAGCTTCCAGTGTTGATGTCGAGACCCTGTGCGCCACGTTTCCGGGTACACCTTGCGGCACTTGCCTGTTGAGAAGTACAAGGGGCGCGAGATCAACCAAGTAAGCTTACCGTAGTCCCCAATCGCGCCGTTGACACCAGCACTGACAGCCGTAGAGCGCCTCACGCAGCGCTCTCAAGCCCACCAGTTAGTCGAGCGCGGAAGCGGTTCCGCGCTCGCGCGTCTGACTCTGAGGGCTCCGCCGGCGTACGCGAGCCTGATGAAGGGCTCGAGTCGCCTCGGGCCGGCCAGTGCCGGCAGCAGTGCAGTTGGCGTTGGCTCTGCCGCCTTCTCTTCCTCGATCCAATGCGCAGTAAAAATGCGCACCCGTTCACTCTCGGTTTGGTTCCCAGCCGCATCAAATGCAACAGCGTGCAAGACATGTGTCTCAGTGTAACCCCACATATCCGCGATGATACCCCACCCGGTAGTGTACATCGCAGTTGTGGTGATCACTCGATTGTCGGTAATAGAACGCGTAGCGGTTATCACTGTACCGTCGATGAGGGTTTGCTCATCGAGCAAGTACGCATCGCCCACCGTAATCGCCCGCGTGCTGCTAATCACGGTCAGATCCGACGCAAGCCTTGGAGGCCGATCAGCCAGTGCGATCGTCCATTTATGTGTGAACGGCGCAACGGTGCTCATGCCAATCGGCTGTCCATCAAGATAGAACTCTACCCGATCAATTGAGAAGCTGTCTTTGGCAGCCACCTGCATGTTCACCCACTCGTCACTTTCCAACGTATAGACTGCTCCCTCCAGCGGATGAATTATCTCCACATCCGGAGCGGCATTGTCCACTATAACCGGGATTGTGACGATCCGCGCATTGCCATTGCCTTCCACGGCCACAAGCCGCAGACTGTAGAGCCCGTCTGTCAACTGGCTTACATCCCAATACTCCAAGACATTGTTCTCTACACGATGATAGTGCTCGCCACCGATGGGAGTCCACCCCCCCGGAGTCAAACCCGTTCCAAACTGCACCTGGAACATGCGCAAGTCACCAAGCCTCGCATTGCCAACAATCGGAACCACTCCATGGACATGTCCGTAGACAGCCGGTGAGGCAATCGCGACCTCCAGGGTCAGTGAGCTTGGGGCATGCACATCACAAAATGATGCGGGCGGCTGTGGTACCTGGTTCTCGCGAACCCAATCGGCGGCGCCCGGCGGATACACCTCGTACACTTGCCGCTCTATATCTTGCGGCGGGCAGTACTCAGTAGCCAACTTTCCAGACACGCGGCATACGCGAAACGGTTGGTGCACATTGTCGTGCTCTGTGGGCTCCGTGCCACGTGCAAAGATCTCGATACGGGTTCGAGGTGTGAATTCGGTTGGTAAGAGACCAGACGTCGTGTCGATCCGCACCGACACCAATCCGGGCGGCTCAACAAAGGCCACATCAGGCCTTCTGCTCAACATCCACTCCATCAGCCCACGCCAGATAGGGCCCGCTCCCCGGCTTCCGTACATACGATCCATGGGCGTATTGTCGCTGTTCCCCACCCAGGCACCAACCACAAACTCTGATGTGTAACCCATCGTCCATGCGTCGCGAAAATCTGAGGTCGTGCCTGTTTTAACCGCGACGTTGGGTCCGAGATTCACCGGACTGTCAGGGCCATAGGTGCCGGCACGAGCATTGGCATCCGAGAGGATATCAGTAATCAAGTAGGCAAGCTCCGGGCGCAGGACCTCGCGTCGTTGTGGCTCCGTATACTCGTAAACGAGCTCACCCTCTGCATCCTCAACCCGCAATATGGCCACAGGATTCAACTCGCGGTATCCGGCACGCAGGCTCTCAACAGGTACTGGCTCACCATGCATCACGCCATTGTTGGCAAAGACGCTATACGCATAGGTCTGATCGAGCAGAGTCACCTCGCCCCCGCCCAAGGTCAGGCTTAAGCCATAAAAGTCCTTCTGCAGAGTATTGATCCCCATTCGATGAGCCGTCGCCAGGACGTCCTTAACACCAGCCCAGTGCAGCATCGCCACCGCGGGGACGTTCAACGACCTGGCCAGAGCATAGCGAACGTGCACCGGTCCATGGAATAGGCGATCGTGGTTCTCAGGCACATATGGAGGATTGGGGTCGTCGGGGAAGCTGGTTCGCACGTCCATGATCATTGTGGCTGGCGTATAGCCTTGTTCAAACCCTGTCACGTAGGTGAACGGCTTGAACGAAGAGCCGGGCTGACGTTCGGAAATCGCCACATTCACCTGACCATCAATGTCGGCGTTGAAGTAGTCAAGGCTCCCGAGCATGGTCAGGATCTCGCCGGTGGGAGCGGCAATGACAACTGCTGCTGCGTTGGTCACATTGCTATCTTTCACACTCAGCACATGCTCGCCTGCCACCCGCTCCGCCTCTAGCTGCAACTCATAGTCCAGGGTGGTCCGAACGCGCAAGCCCGACCGATAGACCAAATCCGCGCCAAATCTGTCAACCAGTTGCTTCCGCACGTACATCACAAAATGCGGTGCCTTGATGTCAAAAGGCTTGGCAGCGATACTCAGGGTCTCCTGTTTCGCCTCCCAAGCTTGCGCAGCTGTAATATATCCTTGCAGGTACATCTGATCGAGCACGATCTCTTGGCGACGTTCGGCTTCTACGAGGTTGTCGATCGGGTTTAGCGCAGGATACTGCGGTATGTGCGCCAGCATCGCCGCTTCAGCCAAGTCCAACTCTTCCACATGCTTGCCAAAGTAGTATTCAGCTGCTGCCTGCACTCCGGTGGGGAAACCATAGGACACGCTGTTCAGATACCATTCCAGAATACGATCCTTGCCCTCTACTCCTGGATACTTTCTCGTTAGCTCAAAAGCAAGGATGGTTTCCTTGATCTTACGCGCATAGCTGCGCTCATAGCGCTCTTCGGGGGTCATGATTACGTTACGCACGACTTGCTGAGCGATTGAACTGCCACCCTGTACAGGCAGCCCACGGAGGTTGTTCACAGCAGCGCGTACCAAACCAGAGATATTGATACCTGCCGGATTATCATAGAAGGTCCGGTCCTCCAAAGCGATCGTAGCGTAGCGCACATGCTCTGGGATTTGATGAAGAGGTACGTATGTGCGGTCACCACCTTCGGGAGGGAGCAGTTCGTAGAGGAGGGTCTCACCGGTACGGTCGTAGATCTTGGTCGTCTTGAAAGAGATACCAGCCTGGGTAATGAACTCGTCCGCTGACGGCAACTGCTGGCTAAAATGGGCGTACACAGCCCCTACAGCGCCCAGACCAGACACTGCCAGAGCCAGGCCGCCCAAGAAGACCGATAGCACAATGATGGCAGCCAGCCGAAGTGATAGGTTCGCCGTCTTATCGCGACGACGCAGCCAGTAGTAGGTTTTCCAGGTCTCCATTCGCGTCTGTTTAGCCTCTAGTACATGTGCAGCCGCTGGAAGGATATCCATTCTTCCAGCGGCTGCTCTAGACAAGGACTCGGCGTCCCCTACAGCGTCTCGCTGAGTGCCACGCTCTCGCTCTGATCCACCGCCCCGGCACCTTCGTGCATGTGGCCGGCCAGAGATACAGCAGCCTCCAGCGCTTCTTCCTTCTCGCGTCTGCGATGGAATCCGGTTCCAGCAGGAATCAGCTTGCCTATGATGACGCTCTCCTTCAAGCCATGCAACTCGTCGCGCTTTCCCTCGATAGCGGCGTTTGAGAGCACGCTGATGGTATGCTGAAACGAAGCGGCCGATAGGAAGCTCTCTGTATTCAAAGCGGCCTTGGTGATGCCAAGGAGCACTGGCTCGGCGGTCGCAGTCTCGCCACCTTCAGCCGTGACTTCACTGTTAATTTTCTGAAAGTCCAGTTTGTCCACCAGATCTCCCGGGAGCAACCCCGTGTCGCCCGAAGTGGTCACCCGCACCCGACGCAGCATCTGCCGGATGATGACTTCGATATGCTTGTCATGAATGGTGACGCCTTGTGAACGGTAGACCTGTTGCACTTCTTCTGCCAGATACTCCCGAACGCTCTCCAAACCGAGGATATCTACAATCTCGTGGGGATTCAGAGCGCCCTCCGTGATGCGATCTCCCGCCTGCACGTGCTGGCCTTCTTCTACAGTCAGGCGCGCAGCTGCCGGGATTTCATGCTCACGTTCTTCACGTTCTTCATGGCACACATAGATGTCGCGGCCCTCAAGCACGACCTTGCCATCTGCCTCCGAAAGGATCTCCTTGTCGCCTCTTTTGGCCAAGGGGTCGCCAACCTTCACATCCACGCCATCTTCGACCAGAATCTTGTAGCCACCAGGGATCGAGTGCCGATGACGTATCATGTCACTGTAGATGATCTGCACCAGACGCATGTCACCGTTGTACTTGGTGTGAACCACGCCTGCAATGTCCGTGATGATGGCCTGGCCTTTGGGGTTGCGCGCCTCAAAGAGCTCCTGCACTCTAGGCAGTCCCTGCGTGATATCCTCAGCGCTGGCAACGCCGCCAGTGTGGAAAGTCCGCAAGGTAAGCTGTGTACCTGGCTCGCCGATCGATTGTGCCGCGATGATTCCGACCGCCTCACCGATCTGGACTTTGCCATGCCGAGCCATATCGCGGCCATAGCAGTTGGCGCATATACCATGGCGCATGCTGCATGTCAGAGGAGAGCGCACGAACACCTGCTGAACTCCCTCCTCTTCTATCTGCTTGACATGGGCTTCTTCGATCATCTCACCCGCGTTCACCAGCACTTCGTTCGACGCAGGGCTCGTGATGGGCGCAGCGGCGACGCGCCCGATGATACGCTCACCGAAGCTCTCTCCGATAACACTGCTCCGCGCTTTGATAATCCAGACCCCTGCCGTAGTGCCACAGTCTTCCGCATTGATGATCACGTCCTGCGCCACATCCACCAGACGTCGGGTCAAGTAGCCAGCGTCAGCCGTGCGCAGGGCGGTATCCGCGAGTCCCTTACGCGCACCATGTGTCGAAATAAAGTACTCCAAGGCACTCAACCCCTCGCGGAAGTTCGAGCGGATGGGCAGGGCGATGATACGGCCAGATGGGTCTGCCATGAGGCCACGCATGCCAGCTAATTGCCGTATTGGCTGCAGGCCACCTTTGGTCGCACCGGAGGTCGCCATGATAGATATTGATCCATCCGGATCGAGCGCCCCAGCCAGAGAGCGAGTGATTCGTTCTGTCGCCTCCGTCCACAGCTCCACCGTCTTGGCGTACTGTTCGTTCTCAGTGATCAGGCCACGGCGGTATTGACGCTCCACGTCTGCCACACGTCCTGTCACTTCTTCCAGGATAACTGGCTTCTCGGTTGGCATGGTGAGGTCTTCGATTGCAATTGTCAACCCAGACAGTGTTGCATACTTGAACCCGATATCTTTGATTCGGTCCACCAAATCCGCTGTCTCTTCCGGGCCCAGCTCAAGAAATGCCTGGCCAATAAGAGATCGCAATCCGCCTCGATCAAGAACACGGTTCTGGAACTGCATCTGTGGTGGCAGAATCTCGTTGAACAGCACCCTGCCCACTGTGGTCTCGATAAGCTTGGCTTTGCGACGAGGTCCCGGCTTGGTATGAAACTGGATCTTTGCGTGAAGTTCGATCTTGCCTAGGCTATACGCCAAAGCGATCTCATCGTAACTGGAGAAGATTTTGCCCTCTCCCTTGGCTCCGGGTGACTCCATCGTGAGGTAATAGCATCCCAGCACCATATCTTTGGTTGGGCCAACGATCGGCTCTCCATTGGCAGGGAGCAGCAGATTGTGCTTGGAGAGCATAAGCTGCTTGGCTTCAGTCACGGATGCCTCAGACAGGGGCACATGCACCGCCATCTGATCACCATCAAAGTCAGC
>DIVN01000019.1 GCA_002435875.1 Anaerolineales bacterium UBA6131 | reverse complement strand
CACTTACTTATGAGTCAGCGCGGTGCAGCCAATGCTCGATAGCGTGCAGCTCGCGTTGGGTGTCTGCCATGGGCATCTCAATGCAACAGCCCATTGCGCCACCTTGGCTGGAAGTAGCGGCGAGTGTCCGAGATCATGAAGCGCCGAGCCTGACAGGCGGCCTTGTGAGGGTGGCGAGATGTTGCGATGACCTCAGAGCAGTGTCAAGAAGGGCATATAGAAGCGTGTAGCTGATCAAAGTGCCGCAGCTGCTCCATCACTGGACCTTGCTTCAGCGTGGCCCGCTTAGGAGCAGTGGCAGACAAGCTCCGGTGGGTTGCCCGGCGGTGTTCGGACAGATATAATGCACCCATGTCCGAGGCATTGACCGCAGCGCTCGACCAGTTTCGTGGTGACCCCCGCTTTGCCGAACACATTGTGGTCTGGCGGCGATTTCCCGCGCGAGTGACACAACCAGCCCCCATCCCTGATGCGCTTCACGCCGAGGTCCGTAGTGCGCTCACGAGTGCTGGAATCGAGCAGCTGTACCTTCACCAGGCTCGTGCGATCAGCGCTGCGCTCGCGAGGCAGGACATCGTTGTCGTAACGAGTGCAGCCTCCGGCAAGACCTTGTGCTACAACGCCGTCGTGCTGGATGCGATGTTGCGCAGAGAGGGCTCGAGCGCGCTATACCTCTTCCCGACCAAAGCGCTGGCCCAGGATCAGCTCGCCAACTGGCGATCGTTCAGCCGGGCCTACCTGCCGGAGGGTACGGCATGCACCTACGACGGCGATACGCCAGCTGCGACACGCTCTCGCATCCGCCGCGGCAGCAGGCTACTCATGACCAACCCTGACATGTTGCACATGGGCATCTTGCCGCACCATACACGGTGGCAGAAGCTGCTCTCCGGGCTCGAGTACATCGTAATCGATGAGATGCACGCCTATCGCGGCATATTTGGCAGCCACGTCGCTAACGTCCTGCGTCGGCTGCGGCGCATCTGCCATCTCTATGGGTCGGACCCAAAGTTCATCTGCGCCTCAGCGACCATTGGCAATCCGGGCGAGTTGGCGCAGAGGCTGACAGGTGCGAGAATGCTGGTCGTCGACGAGGACGGCTCTCCGTCCGGCGAAAGGCATGTGGTGCTCTACAACCCGCCACTTGTTGATAGGCTGCATGGCATCCGACGCAGCCTGACCCTGGAGGCGGCAGCCGTGGCTGACCTCTTCCTCAGAAGGGACATACCTACCATCACCTTCTGCCAAAGTCGATTGGCGACCGAGCTGGTCTTGAAGTATCTGCAGGGAGGAAACGAGGGCGACAACAAGACTGAGAGGTTCGTCCGCGGCTACCGCGGAGGTTACCTGCCAGCCGAACGACGAGGCATCGAGCAGGGCTTGCGCCAGGGCACCGTGAGTGGGGTGGTGTCCACCAACGCGTTGGAGCTTGGTGTCGACATTGGCCAGATCAGTGCCTGCGTCATCGCGGGCTATCCCGGCACGATCGCCAGCACATGGCAGCAGGCAGGCCGCGCAGGAAGGAGACAGAGTGCGTCCGTAACTATCCTCATTGGCGGCGGCTCGGCACTAGACCAATATCTTCTAGCGCACCCGGAATACCTGTTTGGCCAGTCACCGGAGCGCGCACTGTTGGCACCTGACAACCCTCACATTCTGCGCGCTCACCTCAAATGCGCGGCTTTTGAGCTGCCAATCGGGCAAGAGGAGGCGTTTGCATCCGAGACACCAACTGAGCCGCTGTTGTTGGAGATAGAGGAGCAGGACGGCGTGCTGCGCAAGAGCGGTCAGCGTTGGTGGTGGATGAGCAGCGCGTATCCCGCTCAAGGCGTGTCGCTAAGGACGGCTGGCGAGGGCGACTTTGTCGTCGCTACTGCAGAAGGCGACACGGTGGCCAAAGTTGACTCCGCCAGTGCACCAATGCTGATACACCCCGGCGCCGTCTACCTGCACGATGGCGTCAGCTACCTGGTCAAGACGCTCGACTGGGAAGGGCGCGTCGCCCGGGTCGACCGCGCGGAGGTGCCATACTTCACCGAGTGTGCCCACGCGACCTCGGTGGACGTCCTTGAGGAGAGGGCTCAGGAGTCGCTCGGTCGCGTCTCGCGCTCCCATGGCCTGGCCAAGCTACACAGCAAGGTCACCAGTTTCCGCAAGATCGCCTTCGGCACACACGAGCTTCTGGCGACCGTCTCGCTAAACCTTCCCGAAGTCACCATGGACACCACGGCGTACTGGCTACATCTACACGATGAGCTGGTGAATGAGATACGAGACCTGGGCGACTGGACGATCGCGCCAATCAGGTCATACGGTCCCAACTGGCAGCAGCAGAGGAACAAAGCCAGAGCGCGGGACGGTTATAAGTGCCAGAATTGCGGACGGCCGGAGCGGCCCGGCCAGGAGCACGACGTCCATCACCTGCGGCCATTTCGGCTATTTGACTATCGGCCAGGAAAGAACGCCAACTATCTGCTCGCCAATCAACTCAGCAACCTGATCACGTTGTGCACCGATTGCCATCCCAAAGTAGAAGCGGTACATGCCGTTCAGGGCACGCTAGAGGGTCTTGCCCACATGATGGGTGCTCTGGCACCCCTGCACCTGATGTGTGCTGCTCAAGACGTGCGGGTTACTGTAGACCTGGATTTCCGACACACGCACGCCCCTACGATCGTCATCTGCGACGCGGCTCCTGGCGGAGTGGGACTTGCGGAGGAGCTGTACAGGCTACACGGGCTCTTGCTCACAGACTGCCGCAAATGGGTGCGATCATGCGCCTGCGAAGAGGGCTGCCCGGCATGCGTGGGTCCACCACCAGAGATCGGGTCCGGCGCCAAGTCCCGTGTGATGCGCCTGCTGGACAAGATCCTCGAGACCGGGCAGGACAAACCGAACTGATGCTGCGCCACTACTGGGGGTTTAGGACCAATAGAGCTTCTTGATGCGCCGCGATGGACTCCTGGTCGAACAACATGGGATGGTGTTCAACCTGAGCCCAGGCTTTGATCATGTCAGCATAGTGCCTATGCCAGGGTTGGCCTGACTGTCCGGTGGTGTGTTGCGAGCGGCTGTTTCCCCATGAACCGACATCGATGATCTGACGGTAGGAGGACACTACGCGCTGGCGAAAGTCGCCCCGCTCGTAGCCGCCGTTGTTGACCGTCTCGCCGCTGCCGCCCGTGCCCACGGGACCACGGTTGAAGATCAAATTGAGCGGCTTGACACTACCGAGCGGATGGGCAAAGGTAACCGTGTGCACGCGGCCCCAAGCCCAAAGATCGTCCTTATTTCCGGGCATGTCGCCGTAGTGTCTGCCCCAGTAGTCGATGGTCTCCTCGATGCTCAAGCGCACGATGCCGTCGCGGGTCTCGACTTCCGGCGTGCCGACAACGTCAAACCAGACGTTATTGGGATCGTCAAGCAGGCGCAGGAGAAGCGAAGCGCGAGTTGACGAAAACGTTTCGACCCCAGCACGGCGCAGCTCATCCCCAATAGTGTTTTCCATGAGGCGCCAAAGCAGCACTTCAGAGAATCCCGCTGCGCCACTGGTACGGGTTACATCGGCGCTCCATTGTTCCACGAAGCGAAAAGCTCGTTCCTGGCGCCAGTCTGCCGGTCCGGCGCGCAAGACATGCTCCCTCAAGACCGCACCAGGAATGGAGAAGAGATCTGCCTGGATGTCACGCATATCGTCCACGGTCAAGCTGTCATCCGCTTGAAGCAGATCAACTATGCGCTGGGCACGATAGGGTTCTGCCCATTCGCAAGAAATGAAGTAGGGGTAGTCATCCGGAACGATCTTGTTGTTCGCCGTGACAATGAAATGTGTGGGAGGGTTGTAGACAAACGGCAGCTCTTCGAACGGAATGTAGCCAGACCATTCGTACTCACCCGTCCAGCCAGGCGACGGCACCAGGCCATTGCCATGAGCTCGGATGGGAATGCTGCCTGGCAATTGGTAACCAATGTTTCCCTCACGGTCAGCATAGACAAAGTTCTGCGAGGGTGCCTGCCAGTGGAGGAGGGCGGCGCGGAACTCGTCCCAGTTACTGGCGCGGTCTAGCAGATACACGCTCTGAAACAGCCGCCCCCCTTCGAGCGCCGTCCAGCGCAGGGTCAGCACTTGCT
Source organism: Anaerolineales bacterium UBA6131 (assembly GCA_002435875.1). Lineage (GTDB taxonomy): Bacteria > Chloroflexota > Anaerolineae > UBA2200 > UBA2200 > UBA6131. The sequence goes on along the minus strand of DIVN01000019.1, from coordinate 28,056 downwards.
GCTGCGCTTCGAGGACGGGCGTCATGACCGGTCCGTGATGGGTCATCCGCACGATTAGCCCCTCGGGCTCCAGCCTACCCTTGATGTGGATCTCCTCTTCCAAGACCTGCATGTCGACCCACTGACCACGGTATTCGTATTGATCTGGGTCGAGCGGGTTGATCTTCTCCACATAGAGATCCTGCACATCTGGGCCAGCGTTGGTGACACCCCAGGCAATGTGTTGATTGTGACCGATGATCACGCCAGGCGCCCCTGGAAACGAGGCCCCCACGACATCCAACTCGCCACCCACAAGGTGCACTTCATACCAGATCGATGGCATCTGGATCCCCAAATGCGGATCATTGGCCAGCAGCGGACGGCCACTCTCTGTCATGGTGCCATCTACAACCCAATTGTTGCTGCCGGTGGAGACGCCAGATGGGCCCAGAAGCTCCTGAACCTGAGCGGAGGCCTTGGTGAGCCCTTGTGATGCATAGGCGTAGCTCTTGGCCTCCTCGGGGATGACGCACGGTCCCTCCTGCACAGAGAAGGTGAGCAGCTCACGCATCTTCTCCTCACCCAAGGTGGCTGCCAACTGCTGCGCGAGTAGCTCGGACTCCCAATTGCCACCGAGGTCCATGGCCATTACCTTGCCCCAGGCTAGGCTGTCGGTGGGTGTCCATGGCTCAGGTTGGTAGGCCAGTAGGGTGAACTCGATGGGTAGACGGTCTCGGTGGGTCTCAACAAAGGAGTTGACGCCATCAGCGTAGGCCTGAAGGGCCTCAATCACCTCGGGGGATAGCATGACCAGGTCTGCTCTGGCCGCCCGGTACAGGCCAATCGTGCGCAGAAAGCGGTCGGATTCAAGCGTGCTCGCGCCCAGCACTTCTGACAGGCGCCCGGCGGCCACCCTGCGGTTGAAATCCATCTGCCACAGGCGATCCTGGGCGTGAACATAGCCTTGGGCGAAGAAGAGATCGTGCTCGTTTTGCGCATAGATATGTGGCACACCCCACTGGTCGCGGCGTATCTCCACGCGAGCCTGCAGTCCAGCAACGTCAAGATCACCCTGGACTTGCGGGAAGCTCCTGCGCATAAAGGCATAGCCCGCCGCCCCAAGCAAGAGTGCGGCGGTCACCGCCACGAAGACAAGCCCCAGAAAGGCTTGACGCAGCTTGGTCACAGAACCTCCTCAAGCCGACCATCCTGCACGTCGGCGTCCTTGGGCGTGATCTCTCCGACTCAGTCTTTCGACCCCTTGAGCTCTCTATCAGGGGTTGGGCGACTGAGGTGCCGATCCGAAAGTTTCCGTCAGAAGCTTTGTCAGGCCAGCGAAAAAGCCCTCAACCTTATCGGTGCGCTCTCGCACCTCAGTCAAGTCTTCTTCGACAGAGGCAACACGACTCGTCAGTGCGCCGGTGCGTTCCGCCAGGTCGCGCACGGTCGTTTCTAATTCATCCACAGAGTCTTCCACTGCCTCCATGCGCCCTGGCAGCCCTTCCAGCAGTTGCAGGCGCCCCTGCATGTCTGTCACGTCAGCGCCAAGCTCATCGATATCGGCGCGCAAGCCATCCATTGTCTGGGCAAGGGAGTCTGCTCTACCACTGAGTTCCTGGATTGCTGGTGTCCAACGAAGATCGACGGAACCGTTGATCAGCGAAAACACAAACAGCGTCAAGCCTAGACCCAGAAGTGCACCCAACAACGCACCACCCAGCCAGGCCCACTGACCACGTGACTTGGGTACCTCGGCCGCAGGTTGCGAAGGCGCAGTCGAAGCAAGTACGCTTGGCTGCCCGACATCCTCTGGCAGCAGCTCCTCTGCCGGCGTTGGCTCATCGAAATATACCTCAGGTGCCTCAGCTATCGCTGCGGCTTCCGTCTCCCGTGGCAGGGCAAAGTCATCGGCTGGCGCCGTCTCCGACATAGCTGTAGCAGTGCCTTCNNGTCGTCCTCAGCATTTTGCTCATCGCCGACAACGCCCCCTTGAACCGGAGCAATAGCAAGGTACGGCGACAGTTGCCCGAGCAGCACTGGGCCAATGCCAACGACCGCCAGCAATCCGTCTATAGAGGCAAACGGGCCGTGCATATCTCGGTACTCAACAATCCGCCTCGCCAGAACCGGGCCAATCCCTGGCACGCTGACGAACTGTTGTTCGTCGGCAGAGTTGAGTTCGGCAACGAGCGGTTTCTGCCCCTCGTCCCATTGGTCCTGCAGGTCAGTTTCCATAGTTCCCCCTCTCGATAGTGGTAGCGTCGTATGAACAGACGCGGCCGAATCGCATCGACTCGTGCAAAGTCCGCAGTGAACCTCATCCGCCGGACAGATGCGCGTGCCCGAGCCGATAGTCGCCGATTATCCCGACTCACGGTCATTGGAATTGCAGGAACTGACACATGCCAGCGCAGTTGTGAACGGCCTCAACTACGCAGCTACGACCAGACAATACCTCGCCTGCCGTAGGGCAGGCCATTTGCACAGCCAGAGCCGTCCTAGTCCTCGGCGTCGACCACTTTCCCGACAGCCTCAATTTCCACCCTGCCACCCAAAGGCAGAGCAGCTACCTGGATGGCACTACGCGCCGGTGGATCCACCGGGAAGAATGATGCATAGACCTCGTTCATCGGCCCAAACTCGCGAAGATCGATCATGAATACGGTTACCTTCAGCACGTGCTGCATGGATGAGCCGCCAGCCTCGAGCACTGCTTTGACATTCTCCAACGATTGCCTGGTCTGGCTCTGGATATCAGCGCCAGCAAACTGCTTGGTGCTGGGGACAAGGCCAAGCTGGCCGGCCGTGTACACAAACTTCTCGGTTTTCACACCCTGTGAGTATGCTCCAACGGCACTAGGCGCACCTTCGGTCACGACGACTTGACGAGACATAAAGCTCCTTCTACCGATTTGATGCTTCTGCATCAATTATATCTGATTCTCATTCGGTGACAAGCAGACTTCGGTGCTGCGACTGGCATCGCGCATGCGGTCTAGCTCATCATGAAGTATGGCCGAGTACCATTGTCAATCGCGACGCATCGTGCTATGATGACGCGGTGTAGCTTACGAGGTCAGCCTGCCGGCTGCCTTGGGCCGCACCACTAGAGACAGGGAAGAAGAAGTTGTGGCCGACCGTTGGTCGGGCTTTTGTGAGACCTTGCCCCGGCCGACGTCCATCCTGATTGTATGCAACTGCGCTTGTGAGGCACAGTCCAATGTGGTTGGTGCTGCCGTACCTGGCAATACTGGTGGTCGTTGTTGTCGCCAACATTGGCGTCTCTCGCCGCGGCTGGCGCTGGGCAACCTATGGTGCATTGGCTGTGCTGAATGCGGGCGCCTTTGCTTGGGGGGCGCTGGCGCTGCTCTTGCCTACGCTGCTAGTCCTGACGGGTGCTTCGCCCGAAGCTGCGGAGCCAGGTGCAAGCTTGCGCAACCTTGGCATTGTCACAGCCATCGGATCGCTCATCGCGTCACTGTGCTTGCTCCGGCCAGTCCGTCGTGTGCTTGCCCGCAGGGTGCCACTTGATCCCACGTCACCCGTGCACACTGCAGCGCTTGTGCTTTACGTGCACCTCGCCTCGTCCTCACTCGGCCTGCTCAGCATCGGTCAGGACTGGATGTTGGGCGGCTTGCAGGCGGTTCAGGCGGATGTCACCTCGGTTGTTTCAGGTCAAGTGGTTTTCCTTCTCCTCGCCCTGGCAGGTGTCGGACTAGGTGTTCGGCGAAGTCTGGAGGCCACCCTGCGCCGCCTCAACCTACATCTGCCCACCGCAAAGCAGGCCCTCCTGGCGCTTGCTGCAACTGTCGCCTTGCTGGCAATCGACTATGGCGTGTCCCGCGTCTGGGAGCAACTCTGGCCTACCAACTATGAGCAGGTCATGAGCATGTCAGAGATGCTATTCTCACAGTTTGCCACGCCAGTTGGTGCGCTTCTGCTTGGCGTATCGGCGGGTATGGGAGAGGAAATTCTCTTCCGTGGGGCATTGCAGCCGCGTTTCGGACTCTTGCTGACCACGGTGCTCTTTGCCTGTGGACACGTGCAGTACGGGCTCTCTCCCGCGCTTCTGGAGATCCTTGTCATGGGTTTTGCACTCGGCTACGTTAGGGACAGGGCCAACACAGGCACCTGCGTTCTCATCCACGCCGGTTACAACACGCTCAGCATGCTGCTGGCTACCCACTGGTCCTAACCTGAGTTGCCATGCCATCATCGGGTCATCCCTCAGTCGAAGATTACCTCAACCCCAACCAGCTGAGAGCCCTTGGCATCCAACGTGGGGTTGCATCTCTGGCAGCAGGTCCGTCACGCCGGCCCCCACCTACCCCAAGCGCGATTGAGCAGGTGGTACCGGGTGCCGTGGTGGATACCCCTGCCGGGCCCTGCTATGTCACCGAGACCCGCTTTCCTATGCAGCATCTCCTGGGCTCTGCACGTATTGCGGATCTGCCTATCCACGGCTGCCCATCACCCTTCCTGGCGCGTGTCTGCGGGGATGCACGCTTGTCGGAGCAAGACTACCGTTCAGCCGTTTTCCTGGACATCGAGACCACAGGGCTGGGGATGGGTGTGGGTCTGGTAGCCTTTCTGGTGGGATTAGGAACCTTTGAGCAAGACGGTTTCTGTGTTCGACAGTACTTTCTGCGCGACTATGGCGAGGAGAACGCCCTGCTCTACCTGCTAGCGCAGCTACTGCAGGGCCCAGACTGGTGGATCAGCTTTAACGGACGGGCGTTTGATCTGCCGGTGCTGCAAGCGCGCTTTACCTGCGCACAACAGGCCATGCCTCTGGCCGAGGCACCACACCTCGACCTCCTGCCTCCGGCACGGAAGCTTTGGCGCAAGAGGCTAGCCTCCTGTCGGTTGACCTCACTGGAAAATGGCGTCCTGGGTCTAGCGAGGCAAGATGACGTGCCAGGTTATCTGGTCCCTGAGCTGTACTTTGACTATCTCAGGTACGGCGACGCCACGGCCTTGCGCGGGGTCTTTTACCACAACGTCATGGACATCGTGTCACTCGTGGGCCTGGCCGCCATCATCGACCAGACGTTTCGTGATCCACTCTGTCCACCTCAACAGGCGATTGATCTCTACAGTGTGGCGCTCGTCTGCGAGTCACAGCAGGAGTGGACGCAGGCCACGGCACTTTATGCCAGGGCCATCGAGGATGGCTTGCCCACGGATCTGCTGCAGGATGCGATGCTGCGCCTGTCCATGCTGCACAAACGCACTGGCGAGATGGAGCAAGCTGTATCGCTCTGGCAATCGCTGCGGGGCATGAAGTGTGTGCAGGCGGATGTCGAGTTGGCCAAGTACTTTGAGCGCCACGAACACGACCCTTCCGCGGCCGCGCAAGTCATCGCCGAAGCCCTATTGACACCCAATCTGCCCGCTTCCGGGCACCTTTCTGCCGCCGCTCTGAAGGAGAGGATGGGCAGGTTGTTCGCCAAACTTGGGCGAGGGGAGTTTCCGATGGCACATATCGAGTCGTATTCGTTCGGCCACTTGACGGTTGACGGCAAGACCTACACGTCCGACTTGATCATCCTGCCTGGAGGGATCCACGCGGACTGGCGGAGAAAACGCGGTCATTCTCTGCACTCGGACGATTTAGAGACAATCGTACAAGCGGCACCGAAGGTGTTGGTGGTGGGGACTGGGAGCTTGGGGCAAATGAAGGTCAGCAAGGCCACCCTGGCCTATCTTGCAGGAAAGGGCATCCGGGTAGTGGTGGAACGCACGGGTCTGGCCTGTCAGCGGTATAACGAGCTCGCCGCCGACGAGCCAACCGCTGCAGCGTTTCACCTTACTTGCTGACGAAAGCCCGCGAGCGCTCAGGGCTGGCTGCCCTAGCGCATCGCCATCAGCCACACGCCTGAACAGGCCATCAGGAGCCCCAACGCGTAGCGGACTGTCAGGGGCTCGTGATACAGCACAATGCCGACCACGCTTGCCATCAGGAGACCGCCAAGACGGATTAGCGGTGAAGCACGAGAAACCGGAGCCCCGGCCCCAAAAGTAAGATACAGGGCCGAGTTCACCACGCTGAAGGCGATGCCGACGGCAACCGCTGCGGCGATCCCCCTCGCCTCGGCAAAGACCCTTACGCCCTGCCATCGGGAGACCAGGAGCCAGCCCACGCCGGTCAGCAGAATACACCCGCCGAGCGTCATCAAGGCAAGCGCGTCAGACAACCGCCCCGCTGCCAACTTCACACTAGAGTCCGCAACAGCCAAGGCTACCGCCGCTACAACCGCGTATGCGAGCCACCTTTGCATAGCATATCCTCCACTGCTTGGCGTCGTATGCCGACGCGTGTACTTCTAAACAGATGATAGACAGCCGTAGAGCTGCTGAAACCGTTGATGCAAGCTCAGGTATGTCTCGTGACGCGCGGGATCCGGCTCCACCACAACAGATGCCTCACCTGCCCGTGCAGCTCCCTCCAAAGACTCAATATGGCCCAGGGCGAGATGCCCCAGCCAGGCAGCGCCAACCGCTGAGGCATCCGCCGCCTCTGTCACCAGAAGAGGAACGCCAAGCACATCTGCGACGATCTGGCGCCAGACGTGACTGCGCACGATGCCACCAGTCAGGCGAGCGCTCCTGCATCTGGCTACCCCAATCGAGAGCGCTTGCCAAACATCGGCCAGGCAGAAAGCAACTCCCTCCAGGACAGCCCTGGCGACGTGTGCCCTGTCATGTTGGATGGTCAACCCGTAACACAAGCCCCCCGGGGGCAGGTCCCAGTACGGCGAGCGTTCTCCAGTCAGGTATGGCAAGAAGAACAGGCCAGCAGATCCCACAGGAACTGTCGCGGCATCTTCGAAAATGCGAGCAAACCCTTCGGCATCACTCAGCTCGCGATATAAGGTGCGGCGCAGCCACTGCAACGCCAGCCCCCCGTTGTTGATGGCACCGCCTGAGAACCACTGCCCCGCGAGAAGCCGATAGCACCACGTCCGCTCGAGAGGATCGAGCCGTGGAGCCGCCTCGATACGACGCACAGCCCCGCTGGTGCCAACCGTGACCACCACTTCTTGGGGATCAAGCGCGCCGACGCCCCAGTTGGCAAGACCCCCGTCACTGGCGCCAGCAACAACGGGGAGCCCCGCGGGCAACCCTGTTGCTCGCGCGGCCTCGGCAGTCAGCCCGCCGACGACTGCCTCAGGCGCCACCAGGGCAGGCAGTGCAGCGGCGTGCACGCCCGCCAGCGACAATGCCTCCGGGTCCCAGACACCGCTCTGCATATCCAGCAGCCCCGTGGTCGACGCTATACTCGTGTCGGTTACCCAAGATCCGATCAGACGATGCAGCACCAGGTCCTTGATGGCGACGAACTTGGCCGGTCGCACATCTGGTGGGTTCTGAGCCCACCAACGCAACCGTGCTGCATGATAGGTGCCACGCAGAGGACAGCCGGTACGCTGATAGAGCTCGTGCGCATCGCACGACTGGCGCAGAGCAGCGGTCAGCTCCACCGCGCGTTGATCCGCCCAGGTCATGGCTGGCGCGAGCGGCACACCCTGCGCATTCACCGGGAGCAGGCTGTGCATGGCGCCGCTGAGGCACAGACCAGCCACGGTTCGCCCAGCGGCAGATCGAGCGACGGCAGAGAGGGCGCTCACCGCCGCCTGCCATACTTCGTCGGCAACTTGCTCCGTCCAGCCGGTGCGCGGCGCCCGCACATCGCAGGCGCTGCTGGCGATGGTCACGATTGAGCCCGTCTCGCTGTGCAGAACCGCCTTGCAGCTGGCGGTACCCAGGTCCAAACCTATGACAAACGGCATGGTGGCTCACCTCGAGTCCAGGCGGAATGTCCACCCTGGGCATGGCTCAGGCGCTCGGATCTGACGCGCCCACTCGCATGCGGACGACGCGCCCAGTATAGAGTAGCTGAGTACGCCCGTCAAAGGTGAGGATTGTGCATGGGCGCAGTTGTGCACACGATTTGCCAAAAGCGTGGACATGGGCTATCATTGCTGTCGATCGGGGCGTAGCGCAGCCCGGTANNCGGTTCAAATCCGTCCGCCCCGACAGAAAAGCCCTCAGGGTTGGTCAGTCCCTGAGGGCTTTGGCGTAAGAATCACCGCAGGCTGTGAGAAGCTCATGGAAATGCCCGTTGGTCGAAACGTCGCGTCCCAAAGTGGTGGATTCCGGGCAAGCGGGGGTTGTGGTATTATACGAGTGTGAATGACTCAAAAGATTCCCCCATCCAGATTCTGTTGCGTCCGGTATGTAGTGACAACTGGCGTGACGTAGCCGGGCTGCAAGTTGCCGGTTGGCAGCGCGAGTTCACCGCCGAGCCGACCCACTACCTCGCCCTTTGCTGCTACGGCCGTGACTGGAAACCCCTGGCCATCTACCTGGGTGAGCAGGTAATTGGGTTTCTGATGTGGTCTGAGGACGTTGCCGATGGGAGTTGCTGGCTTGGAGGAATCATGGTGGACCACAGATCTCAGAGGCAAGGCTATGGTGGGCAGGCCATACGCGCGGCGATCACAATGTTGGCAGAAGAACATGGGTACCAGCAGTTTGCTCTATCTTACCTTCCGCACAACCCCGCCAGGCGCCTTTACCACAGGCTCGGCTTTGTGGAAACCGGCGAAACGGAAGGCGATGAGGTAGTCGCTCGCCTCTCGCTCGCAGGGGCAGGACCTCAGACAGAGGGGTGATCGACTTCTACTCCAGAAAACGGACTCAACGACATGGTAGCGCACGTGAGCGGGGGTTAGAAGGTTTGGCAGTTCACGGCTACCCTCTCCAGCCGCTTGGCGCTTAAGGGTGGCCGTATTCGTTGAGTCTCGATGTGCCTGAGAGGCACCTCACCAGGCACGAGCCCCTGCATCACGCCAACAAGACAAATGTGCCAACTCCAGTCTGATTTGCCTTTTTACGCATATTGTGCTTACCATATAATAGCATAGTATTCACATTCTAGTGAGGCCCAGCGCGGGGCCGCCGGGATCTGTACTGTGTCAATGATTGACCGTGCTTCACCGATCCCAATCTACCACCAGCTCAAGACGCTGATCCGCGAGCAAATTACTAGTGGTCTCTGGCGTCCTGGAGACCGCATTCCTTCCGAGGGTGACCTCTGTCAGCAGTACGGCATTAGCCGTGCACCAGTACGCCAGGCTCTGGCTGATCTGGCTACAGAAGGCTTGTTGGTTCGCCGCCCAGGAGTAGGATCCTTCGTAGACCACTCCCCGGCAAAGCCTGTCGCTCCTGACTCCGACATACGCTGCGTAATCATGGAGCACTCACGTTGGTCGAGCATCCTCACGGAAATCTCGGCCGTCTGGAATTCCACTCACCCCTCACGGCCAGTCCGCATCAGGGCAGAGACTTTTCCTCACAGCATATTCCACGATCGGCTAACTGCTGCCATCGGTAGCGGGACGGCACCGGATCTGGCGGTCCTTGACTCTGTCTGGGTAGCCGGGCTGGCCCGGGCGGGCTTTCTCTATGCCCTAGAGGACCTGCAGATGCCAGCCAACTCCTTCTCCTTTGCCCGTGATGCGCACCAGGCCGTGCTGCAGGCCAACTCCTATGACGGCAGGCTCTACGCTGTACCTGCCACCGTCGATGCCGCGCTGCTTTGGTATCGAAGAGACTGGTTCACGGCTGAAGGCCTGGCCCCGCCACAGAACTGGAACGAGCTGGTGAGTACATCACGCCACTTTTTGCAGCGGCGGGTGCGCGAGCGATACGGACTAACCCACCCTCTAGCCATGCCGACCGGCACTGCGGGCGGCGAAGCCACAGTCTACACGCTGCTGCCCTTCATCTGGTCGGCCGGTGGTGATGTATGCGGCCCGACGACGGCAAACCTGGACAGCCCCGGCACCAGACTTGCGCTTCACTTCCTGCGCGAGCTTGTCGCCGTGCACGGCATCGTTCCTGCTCAGGCGGTGTCATACAGGGCTGACACCGCACCCCAGCTCTTTGCCCACGGCAGGGTAGCCATGGCCTTGGGCGGTTCATACGAAGCCGCGAATCTCCGCGAATGGAGTCGCTGGCATGGCGATGAGTTTGCGGAGAGAGTAGGTTGCGTGCCTGTGCCCCCCGCACCAGGCACAGCGCCGGTAGCGACCCTCGGTGGTGTGAGCTACGTGGTTCTTCGGCAATGTGCACGACCCACGCTGATGCTCGAGTTGCTGCAGATCTCCATGGATCCGATGGTGATCGGAGGGGTATACCGGTCAGCGCTGCTCGCCTCTGCCGGCGCTCCTCTTGACACCTCACTGCCATCGGGCAGCGAGCTGCCGCTGGACGTGATCCGGCCGATGCTGGCAGCGGGTCGCGGGCGGCCCTGTGTGCCAGAGTATGTCAAGGTGTCGCGTCAACTGCAGGCCATGTTTGAGGCTGTCTTCTTCACCTCCATGCCCGTGGAGGACATCGTGCGTCGTACCGCTGAGTTCATTGGCGTGATATGCGAGTATCCCTGCCAGGCAACGCAGGCTCCGGACGATCGTGGCGCGCCGCAACAGGGAGAAGGGAGGACCGGCAGAGTACAGGCAAGTCGTTTTGCACCGTCTGCAAACCGCCAACTGTGAGAGTTGGCCATTGGATCAAACCAACGAAGGAGCAAGAAAGTGAACAAGTACTCTACAACTCTACTGGGCCTGCTACTGGTTGTAGCTCTGGTGCTCGCGTCCTGCGCACCCAAGGTGGAGCCAACGGCAGCGCCCACGGCGAAGCCACAGCCGACGCTGGCGCAGGCTACTGCTGTGCCGCCGACGGCCATCCCGGGCGGCCCCAAAGGCAAGGTCACCCTTTGGCACGCCTGGAAGGAAGCGCAGATCCCAGCGCTGACTGAGGTAATCGCAGCCTTTCAGGCGAAAAACCCGAATGTGCAGTTTGATCTCCTCTACGTGCCACACGAGGATCTGCGTGGCAAGTATGAGACAGCTACCGGCACGGGTGGTGGACCTACCGTGCTCATTGGCTCTGCTGACTGGGGACCGACATTCTACGATGCTGACCTGGTTGCTGATGTCACTAGCATGGCCAGCGAGTCGTTCCTCAAGACCATCAACAGTGCTGCTTTGGGTGCCGTGCGCTACAAGAATGCGCTCATCGGCCTGCCCCACACCATCAAGGGCGTGGTGATGTTCCGCAACAAGAAGATCATCGCTCAGGCCCCAGCTACCTGGGATGACCTGGTCAAGTCCGCCAAGGCAGCCACCCAGGGCGATGTCGTGGGTGCTGATTTCGAGCGGGGCTTCTTCTTCTCCGCCGCTCACCTCAATGGCATCGGTGGGAAAGTGATGGAATCCAGTGGCGATCCGGCCTTTGCCACGGCCGAAGGCGTCGAGTGGGTCAAGTTGCTGGACTCGTTCGCCGATGTGGGCCCGTGTGAGTACAACGGCGACAACGATGTCAACCTGTTCAAAGCAGGCAAGGTTGGCATAATCATCGACGGCATCTGGAATGCGGGCGGCCTGGCCGAGGCCATCGGAGCGGACAAGCTCGTGATCGATCCTTGGCCAACCTACGGCAAGGGCAACCTTTCCGGCTATGTGCAGACTGAGAATATCTACCTCAACCCCAACTCGTCCGACGGTGACTTGAACGCTGGGTGGGCATTCATGGAATACTTCCTGTCGCCAGAGGCACAGTCTGTCAAGGTTAAGGCCGGCGATATCCCGGCCGCGTTGGGCGTGACGGTGACCGATCCAATCCTGCAGCAGGCCATGAAGGCCTTCGAAAAAGGCACGGCGTTCCCGGTGATTCCCGAGATGGGCGCCTACTGGGCTGCCATGGACACTGCGCTCAAGTCAGTCTTTGATGAAGGAGCCGATCCCGAGATCGCTCTCAGAACTGCATCCATGAGCATCGAGGCCAAGATCGCCGAGTTGCGCGGCACCGAGCCGCCAGCATTGCCCACGGGCCTGAAGGGCACCGTCACACTTTGGCACGCCTGGAAGGAAGCGCAGATCCCGGCGCTGACCAATGTGATCGCAGGCTTCCAGAAGCTCAACCCTGACGTCAAGTTCGACGTACTGTATGTGCCGCATGAGGACCTCCGCGGCAAGTACGAGACAGCAGCGGCAACTGGAGGCGGTCCGACTGTGCTCATCGGCTCCGCTGACTGGGGGCCGCTGTTCCACGATGCGGCTCTGGTCGCTGACGTCTCCACGATGGCCGAAGGGGCCTTCCTGAACACCATCAACAGCGCAGCGCTCAGCGCTCTGGAGTACAAGGGCGCGCTAATCGGTCTGCCCCACACCATCAAGGGCGTGGTGATGTTCCGCAACAAGAAGATCATCGCTCAGGCCCCAGCTACCTGGGACGATCTCGTCAAGTCCGCCAAGGCAGCCACCCAGGGCGATGTCGTGGGTGCTGACTTCGAGCGCGGCTTCTTCTTCTCCGCCGCTCACCTAAACGGCATCGGCGGCAAGGTGATGACGAACAACGGCGACCCCGCCTTCAACACGGCAAAGGGCGTCGAGTGGGTCAGGTTGCTGGACTCGTTCTCCGATGTAGGTCCCTGCGAGTACAACGGTGACAACGATGTCAACCTGTTCAAAGCAGGCAAGGTTGGCATCATCATCGACGGCATCTGGAATGCGGGCGGCCTGGCCGAGGCTATCGGAGCAGACAACCTGGTGATCGATCCCTGGCCAACGGTTGGCGACGGCCACCTCTCTGGCTATGTGCAGACAGAGAACATCTACCTCAACGCGAACGCCACGCAGGAGGATCTGACCGCAGGCTGGGGATTCATGCAGTACGTCCTCTCCCCTGAGGCCCAGGTCATGAAGATCCCGGCAGGCGATATTCCGGCTACCATCGGTGTATCGGTGACCGATCCGATTCTACAGCAGGCCATGAAAGCCTTTGAGAAAGGCACGGCATTCCCGGTGATTCCCGAGATGGGATCATACTGGGGAGCCATGGACACCGCGCTCAAGTCCGTGTTTGACGAGAATGCTGACCCGGCAGCCGCGCTGAAGACAGCGGAGGAAAGCATTATCGCCAAGATCAAGGAACTGCGCGGACAATAGGCAGTAGTTCGACTCTGGTGCGCGCCTAGCACCAGCGCAGTCGTTCCCGTCAAGGGCGGCAGCGCGGGCAACAGCAGTGAGGCTGTGCCCGCGCTGCCTGACCCGTCCCTCGCTGCCGTCCGCGGGCGCAGGGTGCCCCGTACGGCAGCGACGATGAGGAGGCTAAATGGCAGCTACTCGAGTATCCGCTTCCTGGCAAGGCAAGCCCAAGGGCCGCCTAGCACAACTGAAGCAGCGCGTCAGCGAATCCACCACGGCCTGGCTGTACATCTTACCAGCCGCCCTTGCCATGCTAGTTGTGACGCTTGTTCCCTATATCTTCCAGATCTGGATGTCTTTTACGGACTTTCGCGTCAAGAACCTACGCTTCAATCTGCTGGATCCGTCAACCTGGGAGAAGTATGCACCGCCGATGGTCGGTCTGGGCAACTATGTAAAGATCCTGACGAGCAAGCTAGCAATCGAGAACTACAACTTTGCGCGGCTTTTCGCCTTCAATGTCACCTGGACCGTGGCCAATGTTTTCCTGCACGTGGTGATCGGGGTGACCGTCGCGCTTGTGCTCAACGCCAAGGGGCTGCTTGGCCGCCGGTTCTATCGCTCGCTGTTTGTGCTGCCCTGGGCCATGCCTGGCTACGTGGCAGCGCTCACCTGGCGCAACATGTACGACGAGCGCTTCGGAGCCATCAACCAGCTGCTGGCAATCGTCAACCGCTGGCTGGGCACCAGCCTGCCTGCCGATACCCGCTGGTTTGTAGTCACCCAGCCGCCCATCGGAGGTTTGCTCTCGTTCCTTCCATTGGCATTTTATTGCGTCCTGATAGCCAACACATGGCTGGGCTGGCCGTTCATGAGCGTAGTAGCCACCGGGGCACTACAGTCGGTTCCCGAAGAACTCTACGAGGCAGCCTCGATGGATGGCGCCACCGGATTGCAGAAGCTTCGCCACATCACCATCCCAATGATCCGTCCAGCGATGGTGCCCGCCATCATGTTGGGTACTATTTGGACCTTCAACCAGTTCAGTGTGATCTTTTTCATCTCGCAGGGCAACCCGTTCGGCCGCACGGAGATCCTGATCACCCAGGCCTACAAGCTTGTATCGGAACAACGCCTCTACGGGGTGGCAGCAGCGTTCAGCATCGTGGTGTTCTTCATCCTACTTGGCTTCACTCTGATCCAGAACCGCGTCACTCGCGCCACGGAGGCCTACAATGAGTAAGCGAAACAGGGCCATTTTGCGCCAGATTGCGCTGCAAGCCTTTCTCCTGCTGATCACGGCTATCGTACTTTTCCCGGTTCTGTGGATCATATCGCTGGCTGTGGATCCGCGCAACATCGACAAGCCGCTTTCCCTGACCTTGATCCCGCCGGGCGCGACTCTAGATGCCTTTCGGAAGGTGCTCTTCGGCCCATTCAACCTGCTGTGCACCAACCCGGCAGATCCGTCCACATGCATGCGCTTCTCTGGGCTGCTCAAGAACAGCCTGTTTGTCGCCATGGGTTCCAGCCTAGTGGCTGTGGTCACGGGAACAACGGCTGCCTACGCCTTTTCGCGTTTTCGCTTCATCGGGCGGCAGGCAGGGCTGCTAGGGTTCATTGTGCTGATCATGCTGCCCACCAGCGGCCTATTGGCGCCACTGTATGTGCTGCTCAGTCAGATCAAGATTGGCGGGGAGCCGTTGCGTGCGCAGTTGTTTGGCCTCGTGCTGGCGTACTCGTCGGGTTTCTTGCCTTTTGCGGTGTGGACGCTCAAGGGCTACTTTGATACAATCCCCAAGGAGCTCGAAGAGGCAGCCTTGATCGACGGTGCGGGCACGTTCACCACCTTCACCAAGATCATCCTCCCACTCGCGGTGCCAGCGCTGGCGGTGACTGTGCTCAACAGCTTCATGACCGGTTGGACCGAGTTCATCCTGGCGTGGAGCTTCCTCGAGGACCCCAAGCGCTTCACGCTGGCTATGGCTCTGCGTGCCATGCAGGGGCAGTTCGCAACGCCGTGGTCAGAGTTCGCGGCCATGTCCATAGTCATGAGCATCCCCATCCTGATCCTGTTCTTCCTGCTGCAGAAGTATCTCGTCTCCGGACTGACCCTGGGGGGAGTGAAAGGATAGCCGGAAAGCCAACCTGCTGCGAGCCGCTCGCCTCCTCCACACAAGAGATTCCGCCCTCAAGATCAGGCGGAGTCTCTTGGTTTCGGAGCATGGCTTTTGCAGTTGGTCGCAAGGGGCGACTATACTGGGTTCCACCCCCGAGCTGGCTTGGGCCTGGATGTGTGTGCCACAGTGGCTGCCGGCGGCGTCCGCTGTCGGCAACCCATTGGACACCTTTGCAGAAGATGCCTTAAGCGTTCGATCCTCGTGCTGTACCCGCCGGGGTCACGGTGGCAGCCACCGCGGCAGGAGTCCTGCAGCTGCGCGCTGTGGAACGCCTGCCGATCGACTGTGACGAAGATGACCGTCTGCCCGCTGCCAGGCGCCATGCACGGTGCATACGTCATGGATGGCCGACCGCCGATCGCCTTCAGCTCGGTCCTGGAGGCTTCAGCAAGAGTAAAGTGTTTCACCTCAGGGCATGGTCCACATGGACGACCTAGAGGTTCTTCATCATCAGGGACGTGCTCAGGCTTGGAGCTGTGGCAAGCCGCGCCGAGCTTCGTATAATGGGCACAGCACCGACTTCGGAGGTTCGCATGACCGTTGACCCTCAAGCCATCGCTGGAGCACACCGGCGCTACAATCCGCTGACCAGAGAGTGGGTCCTCGTATCGCCCCAGCGCACACAGCGCCCGTGGATTGGGCAAGTCGAGCCCGCGCCGCCCGAAAGGCGCATGGAATACGATCCACAGTGTTACCTCTGCCCTGGCAACCGTCGCATGAGCGGGGCACAGAATCCGCAGTATGAGGGAGCCTATGTGTTTGACAATGACTTTCCCGCCATGCTGCCCGCGACAGCGGGGCTGCCCGACAGCGCACCTCGGCAGTCGCCCCTGCTGGTCAGCCATCCCGAGCGCGGCATCTGTCGCGTGGTCTGCTTCTCACCCCGCCACGACCTGAGCATGGCAGAGCTCTCCGTGGCAGAAATCCATACGGTCGTAGACGTATGGTGTCAGCAGTATTCGCAGCTGGCGGAACTGCAATTTATCAACGCAATCACGATCTTTGAGAATCGTGGCGAGACAATGGGCGCCTCGAACCCGCACCCGCATGGCCAAATCTGGGCGAATGAGAGTGTACCCAATGAACTACGCAAAGAGGGTACTGCGCAAGAAGAGTACTTGCAGGAGTCGGGGCAGTGCATGCTGTGCAACTATCTTGAGATGGAGAGAGGCATTGGCGAGCGGCTTGTGTTGGAAAACACCAGCTTTGTCACCGTCGTGCCCTTTTGGGCCACCTGGCCGTTTGAAACTTTGGTCCTGAGCAAGAGGCACATCCCCAGCGTCTCACACCTGCGGCCGACAGAGCGCGGCGACCTGGCACAGATGCTGAGCTGGCTGACGCGGTGTTATGACAACCTATTCGGGGTGCCGTTTCCGTACTCGATGGGCTTTCACCAACAACCATGCGATAGCGCGCGACATCCCGCCTGGCACCTGCACGCGCACTATTACCCGCCACTGCTTAGATCGGCCAGCGTGAGAAAGTTCCTGGTTGGCTACGAAATGCTCGCCCAGCCGCAACGCGACCTCACGTCTGAGACAGCCGCCGAGATGCTGCGACAGGCCGCACGCAGCCTGTAAACCGCCCACCGCCGCAAGCCCGGCGCAGGCAGGTTGAGTTAGTCGGCCCTGGCGCGCTTCTTGATCTCGATAGTCTCGTGGTACATCTCACGCGCGCTATCGTCGCGCGCGGAGCCTGGTGGCCCTCCGATCATCGCAGAAAGCTCCGCTATGCGGCCATCCTCGTCCAGCACTTTTACCTGCGTTGTGGTACGCCCCTCCTGCACCACCTTGTCAACCTGGAGATGCTGATCAGCGTAACAGGCAAGCTGGGGCAAGTGGGTCACGCACAAGACCTGATGGGCCGCCGTAAGGTCCCAGAGCTTGCGGCCGACGACCCCGCCGGTGCGGCCGCCAATGCCCTGGTCGATTTCGTCAAAAATCAGCGTCGGCACCGGGTCGGCCGTTGCCAAGACTGTCTTCAGTGCCAGCATCAATCGCGAAGTCTCTCCACCGGAAGCAATTTTGACCATCGGCTTCGGGGGCTCACCCAGGTTGGGCGAGATCAGGAACTCGACGCGGTCAACACCGGTCTCATCGAACTCCAGCCTTCGGGTACCCACCAAGAGCCCTTCGTCGGATTCGGTCTGTTGGACATCGACCATAAACTGGGCTCGTTGCATGCTCAGGTGCCCAAGCTCTTCCTCAACTGCAGCTGCCAGGCTGGCTATGGCCGTCTGCCGACGCTCCGACAGGCTTCTTGCCAACTCGCCGACTTGCTGCACCAGGCGAGTCTCCTCGGCCTCCAGTTCTGCCAGCCGCTCCTCCTGGTGCGTGATCCCCTCAAGTTCTGCCGCGGCTTTGGCAAGGAAACGCAAGATATCATCAACGGTAGAGCCGTACTTGCGTTTGAGGCTGTGCAAGAGGGCCAGCCGTTCCTCCACCGCAGCCAGACGCACGGGATTGTATTCAACCCCGTCGCGGTAAGCACGTATGTAACGGGTGACATCGTCAATCTGGTATGAGATCTCTTCGAGCGTTTGACGCTGTCCGCTGACCCTGGGGTCCAGCCTCTCCAGCTCATGCATGTCATGGGTGACAGCGGCCAGCATGTCCGCAACAGCGCGCTGCGTCTCGTCACCCCCTCCAAGCTGCTGGTAAACCCCATCAGCCAGCTGAGTCAGGCGCTCGGCGTTGAGCAGCACGTTGCGTTCCGCAAGCAGCCGCTCCTCCTCCCCACCGTCCAGCGCAGCATCCTCAATCTCGTGCAGTTGGTACTGAAGCAGATCTACCTTTCTGGCCAGCTCCCGTTCATCTTGACGCAAGCTCTGCAGGTCACGCCGCACTCGGCGCAGGGCCGAGACTCCACCAGCAACTGCAGTGCGCTCCTCCGACAGGCCGGCAAAGCGATCCAGGAACCCAAGGTGCTCCCTAACCTTGAGCAGAGAAAGGTGCTCACCCTGGCCGTGAATGTCGATGAGGTTCTGGCCGAGCTGACCGAAGGCCGCGAGGGTAACCGCCTGTCCATTGATCCGGCAGACATTGTGCCCATTGGCCTTGATCTCACGAGTGAGAACCAGCACGTCGGCCTGCTCGATTCCTTGTTCCTCAAGCTGAGGTGCGAGCTCGTCCCAAACAGAAGGCGCTAGACAGAATACTCCTTCAATACGTGCCGTGTCTGTCCCAGCGCGAATCAAAGTGGCGTCGGCGCGTCCGCCAAGCAGGCTGCTCACAGCATCAATGATGATCGACTTGCCTGCGCCAGTTTCTCCGGTAAGCACATTGAGGCCAGGCACGAAAGAGAGCCGCAGCTGATCGATGATCGCCAGGTTCGAGATCGTCAACTCCGACAGCAAGGCAACCTCCTCAACCAAGCGCCGTCCGAGGTGTCAGGTAGTCAACGCATCTGCGCGTTTCATCTGCGTCGTGTCGACACCCGCTTCGATGCGACGATTGCGTACCTCTTGACCACCTACTTGAGCCGTGCAAGAAGGGTGCGATAGAAGCGCCCAGACTCGCCCAAACGAACAAAGCGGCAAACCCGTGAGCTCTCGGTGACTTCAGTCACGTCTCCGTTCTGCAATACCGCGTCGATTTGCCCATCCACGGTACAAGTAGCCTCGTGGTCAGTACTCAACTCCAGGCGCACTGTGGTACTGGCTGGCAACACCAGCGCGCTGGCGACACTCAAGTGGGGTGCGATGGGCGTAACTACCATATCATTCAGGCGAGGGTCAACAATCGGCCCTCCCGCAGCAAGAGAATAGGCCGTCGACCCGGTTGGTGTCGCGACGATGACACCGTCCGCGGCATACTGCGTCAATAGCTGCCCATCGATGTAGGCCCCGACGCGCACAATGCGCGCTCCCATGCCACGGCATACTACGACATCGTTCACGGCCTCAAACGCGTGAATCACCTTGCCCTCGCGCTCCACATTGGCGTGCAGCATCATGCGCGACTCTAGCCAATACTCACCCTTGACCAATGCCTCAAGCTTGTCGGGCAGCTCCCAGGGCTGCATCTCGCTCAGAAAGCCAAGACGGCCCAGGTTCACACCCAGGATAGCCAGGTTGCGGCTGGCGCCAAAGCGAGCGGTTCTGACAATGGTTCCGTCTCCGCCGAACGTGATGACGATATCGGACTCTGTGGCCTGCCGATCAAGAGCTTCTTCGTCATACGCTGAGGCCGACCAGACCTCTGCACCCATGGAAACCAATTGTTCGCGTGCTTCCCTGGTCAGGCCAGCCGCTTCCGCGATCTTGGGGTGGTACACGAGCCCATACCGTTTCATAGGTCTCTGCCTATCCTTCGCTATCGATGTCCGATCAGTCGCCAGATGGTCACGCCCGAACCCAGTGCTCCGGTATCAACGACGTGCCATCAAGTCAGCCTTGCCACAACCAGCCCGCGTGTCTGAGGTACATGCCCGGGCAGCAACGATCCTTCTCAGGCCAGGCGCTGATCACATGCGGCGCGGTAGCCGCAGTGCATACACCTCTGCGGTTCATTGTGGCTCGCTGCCACATCCGGTGCATGTAGATCACCGCGCATTTGCTCGATGACAGTCAGCAGCGCTTTCTCAAGACGCCTATCGTAGGCAATGCGAAACAAGCGGTCTCGATACTTCAGGTAGCCATGTGGCGGACGTCGGCCATACTCATCCTCGACCAAGCAGCAATAGGCGGCCAACTGCAGCACATCGCTCCACTGCGGCTGGGCGAACACACGTCCTGGCTTAACCTCAATCGGCACATACCCTTTGCGTTCGAGAACGACATAGTCGGGCCGTCCAGCCAGCGCGCAGCGCGCCGAGAAAAGGGTCTTTTCACAACGGCGCCAATCTGCAGTGTCAGAATAGATGACCTCGCCGTGAGGCAGGCCAGCCCGCGCCCTCAGGCTGGAGCTCAGGAGAAGGAGCAGCAAGCCTGCAACGCCACACAGAATGGCGCCCAGCACCCACTGCATCGTCAGCCAGCCGAGCTCAGGGGCAGTATGATGACGTGTGCTCCCTGCGGGCCCCAGGAGGAAAACCAAGTCGCCTCCTCAGGAGGGAGGCGAATGCAGCCGTGAGAGGCAGGACGGACGCCCAGCAGATCCATTTCCTGGTATATCTTGACACCGTCCTCTTTCAAGTACGGCGCGCTGTGAATCAGCATGGACCCATAATGCTCAAACAGGTACCAAGCCTCGTCCGCCCAAGTGCCAAAGGCAAAGAACGTGCCCACAAAGTGACCCACATCCCCTTCCCAGGCCGGCGTCATCGTCTCGACCTGGTCTGGTTTTCCGGTGCTTACGGGGATGCGCCGGATTTCCTGGCCATGCTCGTAGACATACATAGTTTGCACGTCCTGATCGATCAGAATCAGTCGATCAAAGGACATCCATGGTCCCGGGGTGGGTGTCGGTGTGGGGATGGCCGTCGCGGTGGGCAGCGAGGTTGCCATGACTGTAGGTGTGACGGACGGCGCAGTTGTCGGCGTCGGAGAAGACTCGGGCGTCGGCGCAAGGGTGGCCGTTGGCACTGCCTCTGACACCGCAGGCTGTAAGGTACAACCGGCACAACACAGTGCCAGCAAGGCGAAAACAAGGGTTCTTCGGTTCATCGACGACTCCACAGGGCCGCGTACAGCCCAGCAAGACACAACACGAGTGCTGCCAACAGCAGAATGTACCCTGCTCGGCGCAGAAACGATGAACGAAACACCATCTGGCCGTGCCTATGGTGAGCGACGCTGCCTGACTTCATCTCGCGCTCGTGTCCCGAAGCACGACGCTGCACTCTGCTGAGCCACCAGCTCCGCGCACAGAAAGCGTATTGGCCGACCTCACTGGCGCGTATGACCGGCGCTTGGTTCGGCCACTCCCGAGGCGCATCGTTGCCACTCACGGGACGTCCGCTCTCCGCGTACCATGTGACCGGTGACGGCCTTTCCACCAGCATGGCCACAGCGCCACCGACGGCAGGACTGTACACCAACGAGCGCTCGCCGGGCAGCCTGCCCAGTCTCTACTACAGTTCTTCATCGCTGGTCTCGGAGCCCGCTTCAGGCAAGTCCAGTCCAACTACACTGTCGGGCGCAGCCCCAATCCGCTCGGCAAAGGTCCGCAGTGAGCGCTGCATGGCGTCTTGGCGTGCCGCGACAGTCAAGTCACCTCGTGTTCGCTCCAGCACACCGCGCACCATGTCTGTGGTACGACGCAGCCCGCCGGTCAAGGCATCTGGGTAGTCGATGGTTACCAGCACACTGTAGACGTCGTCCATCATGGTCAGCAGCTCTTCACAGCGTCCGACCTCACCACGACGCAGAGTATCCAGAATGTAGCGCCGCAATTCCCCCACCGCCTCCCCAAGCCCGCGGAGGTAGGTCGAGGGTATCACAGCAAGCTCTTCTGGTGTAGGAAGCTGCTCGCCGTTGATGAGTGCGAACGTGATACTGGCCTCGGCCCATTCTTTCAGGGCATCTTGCGTGTATCCGCTGTAGAACAGATCGGCATGATCAAGCATGTCTCGACCCAATTGCTGCGCCTCTTGGCTTGCCAAACCCAAGAGCTGGCGTGCTTGGTCGACTTCTCTACGGTGCACCGCGCGAATGGTCAGTGCACAGTGATGCGTAAGCTCACGCGAGAGTGTCAAGGCCCGCTCCCGCACCTGGTTCTTACGCTCAAAGTACTCTCTTGCTTCGCTCACGATTTGCGCCAAGCGCTCCATCATCTCACTCCTGTTCTAGTGTGCGACATTGTAGCGTGGTGTTGCTGCTCACGCAAGAACAGAGCCAGCCTGATTCGTGAACGGTCCAGAGACCACCGGGGTCACTCACCTGCTCACAAGCGAGATTGTACATTGACCAGCAATGGCAGAGCCAAGCACTTCTCGGGCGCTCCTTCGATGACCACATCGGTTCTAAGCAAGTCCTCGGCTGCCAGTTTCGAGCACAGCTCTGCAAGGCGTTGCGGAGCCCAGCCAAACAGTCGCACCACCTCACGCTCAGTTACTGCACCTACATTGTGGAGATGCTGCAGGAGCAGAGCGGTCAAGGCAGAGGAGGCTGACAATCCGCCGGCGCGCTCCGCCACGTCAGGCCACCGTTTCATCAAGAGATCGTAGACGTAGCAGTACTTCCAGGCGTTGGCATCCGAAATGCCAACCTTGATAATCTTCAGGCCCATCTGCAGCTCCACAAGAGCGCGGTCAAAACGAGTCACGTTGGCCTTGCCAGCCAGACCCGCCTCGCGCCTCAGCACGCTGGTTGGCAACGGGCCATGCTCCAGCAGCGCTTCAATGACGCGCTTGCCCTCGTCACTCAGCTTCCCGTCGGCGTACTCTTGCAGGTAGTCGTCCACGGCACCGAGGTTGCCGGACAGAGCATAGAAGTAGGGAAGGAGTCTGAGCGAGACGAGCGTTGGGCGGTTGCGCAGCAGCTTGCCGTAGTAGATGAGGCCCCGCGAAGGCAGCTCATCCTTCCACTCCCACAAGTAACCAAGCTCCCTGTCTTCGTGGTGGTGCGTGGGCAGACGTCTCACCTCCCCACATATTGCTTCCCAAAGAGTCGGGCAGGCCAGAGGCGGATGAGGAAAGAGCAGGGAGATGCCCACGTCGTCGACAAACTCGAGCGCTTGCTCCAGTCGCCGTAACCTGAGCTCTGGACGTCGGCGAAAGCGCGCGTCACGCCAGTTCAATACGCGTTGCCACGAGAGGGTAAGCTGCGCCTCAGACATGTTCGTGCTCTAGGTCAGGTACGGATTGTTGAGTCGCTCGAAGCCAATCGTCGTCTGAGGTCCGTGACCGGGGTACACGATCGTTTGGTCCGGCAAGATGAGTAGCTTGCTTCGGATAGAATCCAGCAACACCTTCCCATTGCCGCCGGGCAAGTCAAAACGCCCAATGCCCAGGCGGAAGAGAGTGTCTCCGCAAAAGACCGCACCATCGATCGCGCACCATAGCCCGATGCCGCCCGGAGAGTGACCCGGCACATGCAACACACGCAGCGTCGTCTGTCCAATCGCCACATCCTGACCGTCGACGAGGTACTTGCTGGCGGCAGGGCTGGGACGAAACTTGCCCAAGAAGACCGAAAGGCTGCGCAACGGATCAGTCAGCATAGCGGCATCGTCGGCATGAATCGCCAGCTGCGCACCAGTCTCCTGCAGTACATCCGCGTTTGCGGCGATGTGATCTACGTGTCCGTGGGTATTGATGACCAGTTGCACGTGGAGCCCGAGGTGCTCAATCACATCCAGTATGTGACGGCTGTCGCCTCCCGGGTCGATCACCGCGCCCTCGAGGGTCGCTGCATCACCCACAACATAGCAATTCGTCTGGAAAGGGCCTACAACCAGACGCTCGATGATCAAAGGAACCTCCCTCGCTCGAAACTCGCGCAGAGTATACTATATCTACGAGTGGAGGACAAGGGATGCCAGGCATTGGCTCACGGGGCGTCTCGTGCTCATAACAGCTTGCGCCGAGGTAGACAATCCACTGTTGTCCCATTGCCGCCTGGCTTCGGCCAGGCAGTGCGTCAATGGCCGTTCCCTTGAGGAGGCGGCTAACTGTGTTGGAGGCCATGGGGGGTGAGGCTATAATCGAGTAGGAGGCGTCGCTTGACCAACCGTGAGGTGGCCGAACTACTCCGCCTGATTGCCGATCTCTTGGAGATCAAGGGGGAAGTAGTCTACAAGTCACTTGCCTACCGTCGCGCGGCGGCCAGCGTCGAAGCCCTGCCGCAGGACATTAGCGAGATCTGGCAAGCCGGCAGTCTGCGCCAGATCCCCGGTGTCGGTGCTGCGCTTGAGAAGAAGCTTGACGAGCTACTCGCGACAGGACAGCTTGGCTACCTGCGCGAGCTTCAGGAGCAGGTCCCGGTCGGGGTCGTAGGCTTGCTGGGCATTCCTGGAGTCGGCCCCAAGACCGCGCGCCTGCTCTGGGAGCAGTTGGGTGCAGTGAGCGTCGATGACGTCGCACGTGCAGCCCGAGAAGGCAAGCTGCGTGCCCTGCCGGGACTAGGGGAACGTTCCGAACAGGCCATTCTGGCAGGGGTACACAGTGTGCTGCACCGTAGCACGCGCATTTCTCTGGGCACAGCATGGCCTATCGCCAACGGGCTCGTGCTGGCCATGCGCCAGGCTCTCAATGAAAGCAGCGTCGAGGCTGTCGGCAGCTTGCGCCGTGGTCGGGAAACAATAGGGGACATCGACATGCTGGTGGCATGTGGCAATCCCGCGGAAGCCACAGCTGTCTTCGTTGCGCTCTCAGACGTCGCTCAAGTCGTCTCACACGGCCCAACACGAGCCACGGTGATGCTCAAGAACGGCCTACAAGCCGACCTGCGAGCCCTGAAAGTAGAGCATTACGGCTCGGCCCTGCAGTACTTTACTGGCAGCAAAGAGCACAACGTCGCCTTGCGCAAGCTGGCCCAGCAGCGAGGGCTGAGCTTGAGTAAGTATGGCTTCAGAGAAGGGGACCGTGATATCCTGTGTCCGCAGGAGCAGGATGTCTACGCGGTCCTAGGTCTGCCGTGGATACCTCCGGAGCTCCGTGAAGACCGTGGCGAGATCACAGCGGCGCAGCAAGGCCTGCTACCTGACCTCGTGGAGTCAAGCGATTTGCGCGGGGATCTGCATGTGCACACCGACTGGAGCGACGGCGTTTCATCTGTGCAGGATGTGGCCCTCGCCGCCAGGCAGCTCGGATATGAGTATCTGGCCATAACTGACCACTCTTCAGGGCTAGGTGTGGGCAATGGACTGGATGCCGAGCGGCTACGCATGCAACGTGCAGAAATCGACCGAATCAATGAGCTCCTGGACGGCATAACCATTCTGCAGGGTGTCGAGGTCGAGATCCGGGCCGACGGCTCGCTGGACCATCCAGACGAGATCTTGCAGCAACTTGATCTGGTCGTAGCCTCGCTCCACCTCGGTATGCGCCAGGACACAGAAACGATAACCCGTCGCTTACTGAAGGCCATGGAGAGCCCACACGTGGACATCATCGGCCACCCTTCTGGCCGCCTTATCGGACAACGCGATGCGTCCAATGTGGACCTTGAGCGTGTATTAGACATGGCTGCGCAGACAGGGACCGCGCTCGAAGTCAATGCTTCGCCCAACCGCTTGGACCTGGATGACGTGCGCATCCGTAGAGCTGTCGAGCTTGGCGTCCAGTTGTGCATCAACAGCGACGCGCACAGCACGTCCATGCTAGGGGCCATTGGCTTTGGGGTAGTTACCGCCAGACGAGGCTGGGCCGAAAGCTCGTCTATTCTTAACACTCTGCCGCTACACAAGCTGCGCGAGTGGTTGTCTGGCAGGTCGCCCCTTGTCAGTTGAAACAGTAGCGAGCAGTCAGGGAGGTTGATGGATATGCCAAAGGATGCCATACGCAATGATGAGAAAACCGTTGCCCAGGCACGCCTTAACAGCCAAAAGCCGCTTCAGGATAGCAGGCCGAACCCACCAGCCAGCTCGGCCCGGCAATTACTGCTGGCAAGCACCATGATGGTGGTCGCCATCGTGGGGCTGTGCCGACTGAGTGGCGTATGGGGCGAGTTGCGTCCGCTGCCGGATCCTACTGCTACACCCACCCTTATGCCTCAGGTTGCCATCTCAACGCCAACCCTGGTCGCGAGCGTGACGCCGACCGTGGTCCCACTGCCGACCTCCACGGCCATCCCCGTAGTCGAACCTGGTGCAAGCGTCGTGGTTACAGGCTCGGGAGAGTTGCAGTTGCGAGTACGTTCCAGCCCCAGTCTGGCTGCCGACACCCTGGGTACGTTACCTGATGGTGCGCTGCTCAAAGTACTCGAGGGGCCTGAGACATCCGATGGCTACACTTGGTGGAAGATCGAATCTACAGAGGGTTTGGTAGGCTGGGCGGCCGAGAATTGGTTGGTGCTGGCCATCCCATAGATGCTTCCTCAGCACAGTCCAAGCCCGCCAAACCTGGACAAGCGGGTCTTTGGGGTCTGTTGCTGCACGAAGCTAGTGAGGCAGAAATCGAATGCGGTAGAGCCACAGATGCCGAGCTCTACCGCATCAAGAATGCCACGGTTGCCGCGGCGCAAGAACGCCGCGCCAAGACCAGCCTAGTAGAACACCCCAGCCAGGTCCACCAACTCCTTGTCGACTTCCTTGTGCTTGTGCGCGATCTCGGTTAGAGGCACGTCCGTGATTTTGCCTCCCTGGTACGCCACCATCCGAGCGAACTTGCCTTCTTTGATCAGGTCCACCGCTCGCACACCCATGCGAGTGGCAAGTATGCGGTCGAACGGTGACGGTGAACCACCGCGCTGGAGGTGACCCAGAACCACGCATCGCGTCTCGTAGCCGGTGCGCTTCTCAATCTCCTCAGCCAAGGTGGTGCCCAGACCGCGCATGTCAAGCCTGACGTGGCCAAAATCGTCCTTGCGTTTGGCTGCGTCTTCTTCGCTGGCATCCACTTCGGCGAGCTTAGCCGCTTCAGCGACGATAACAATGGCGAACTTTTTGCCCGACGCCCACCTACGCTTCAGATGCTCGCAGACCTCGGCAATGCTGGTGGGTCGCTCTGGCATGATGATGTAGTCCGCGCCACCTGCCAGTCCCCCCATAATGTCAACCCACCCGGTGTCGCGACCCATGACTTCCACTACGATCACGCGGTGGTGTGATTCGGCCGTACTATGAAGCTTGTCCAGCGCGTCGGAGACAGTGTTCACTGCCGTGTCAAACCCGATACAATAGTCTGTCGCGGGCACGTCATTGTCCATTGTCTTGGGTACGCCAACGGCAGGTAGACCACGGCTGGTAAGGTCCCCGCAGACGCCAAGCGTGTCATCGCCGCCTATGGCTACGATAGCGTCGAGTCCGACGCGCTTGGCAACTTCCATAGCCTTCTCCATGTCACCAGGCTTCTTGCTAAGATTGGTACGCGAAGAGGCCAGTATGGTCCCGCCTCGGTGCAGAATCCCAGAAACATCCTTGCGCTCGAGCTTGGTAATGATGTTGTCGCGCAAGCCGCGCCAGCCCTCCTCGATTCCGTATACTTCCCACCCATAGTCAAAAGCACGCCTGGCGACGGCGCGAATGGCTGCATTCAGTCCAGGTACATCTCCACCACCGGTTAGTACTCCGATGCGCATTGTGATTACTCCTTTTCCCTACCAATCATCACTGCGGCCCGGCTTACGCGGCCGCAGCGGCAAGACCTAGCTGCTTCCTAACACAAAAGTAGGGGCTATAACCTACTAGCCCCTTGGCGACGATGCCTGATTTGTGCTGGTTGATGCCGAAGGTGGGACTTGAACCCACACAGGGATTACCCCTAGCGGTTTTTGAGACCGCCGCGTATGCCGTTCCGCCACTTCGGCGCAAAATAAGTATAAGAAAATCGTCACCGCAAGTCAAGTTTCCGTATTCTTTCACCTGCAGACGATCTTCCTCCGCATGACCCCTTGGGTAGTCGCGTACTACCGGCACTCCCCCGCTTGGCCGAATACCGTCAGCCAGGCGCAGGGCAACGCCAAGTCCCGTGTCAAGTCAAATGATAATGTCACTAGGGGCTGGTCGTTGGGTCAAATGATAATGTCACCAGGGCAGGCTCTCCTTTCTGCAGGTCTGGCAGTGTGTCGAGCACATTTTGACGCTCGTTTGGTTTTGCCTTGGGTAGGGCATGCAACTGATCAAGGGTAGCGTAGAGCTGCTCTCGCAAGCAGCGTGGGTTGGTGGCGTCCCGTAGGGCCTGCAGTTTGGCAGTCTGTTGTGGCGAAAGGGTGCCTGCCGCGCAGAGCCGTTGGAATGGGGTCTGCGGGCGGTCGAAGGTACGTTTGAACTTCCAGTCGAGCTTTGGGTCGGGGACAGGGGTCTTGGCGGCCAGACGCATGACAGGCTGGAAAAAGTTGTAATAGAGCCACATGAGTT
>DIVN01000004.1 GCA_002435875.1 Anaerolineales bacterium UBA6131 | reverse complement strand
TCGGTGACGTGCGCGACCGAGAGGCGGTGCGGCGCGCACTGACGGACATCGACGTGGTCTTTCACGAGGCGGCCATGGTCGGCGTCGGGCAATCGATGTACCAGATCGAGCGCTACGTGGATGTCAACACCCACGGTACGGCGGTCCTGCTGGACATCCTGGCCAACGATGCTATCGTGCGCGGCCGCCTGCGCAAACTGATGGTCGCCTCCTCGATGTCCATCTACGGCGAAGGTAAGTATACGTGCCCAACACATGGGACCGTTTACCCGCATCTGCGCCCGGCAGCGCAGCTCGCCGCGCGCGATTGGGAGCTGCACTGCCCGACCTGCGGGGCGACCCTGGCTGCGTTGCCTACCGACGAGGACAAGCCACTGCAGGCCACGAGTATCTACGCGCTGAGCAAGAAGGACCAGGAGGAGATGTGCCTGGCAGTAGGGCGGACCTACGGCATCCCAACCGTGGCCCTGCGTTACTTTAACACCTACGGTATACGACAGGCGCTGAGCAATCCCTATACTGGGGTAGCGGCCATCTTCTCGGGTCGGTTGCTGAATGGCAGGCCGCCAGTGATCTTCGAGGATGCCCGGCAGAGCCGCGATTTTGTGCACGTCTCGGATGTTGTGCAGGCCAACCTGTTGGCCATGGACTCTGACGCGGCCGATTTCGGCGTGTTCAACGTGGGCAGCGGCCAGCCGGTGACCATCATGGATGTGGCCGAGGCCCTCACCGAGCACCTGCGCAGCGACCTGACGCCCGAGATCGTACAGCAATACCGCGCGGGAGACATCCGCCACTGCTTTGCGGATATCAGCAGGATCAAGGGGCTAGGCTACCAGCCCAAGATTGCTTTCGAGGACGGCATGGCGGACCTGGTCGATTGGGTTCGCTCGCAGAATGCGGTGGACAGCTTTGAGCACGCGCGTGCCGAGCTCACGTCGCGCGGTTTGGCGATCTAGCGTAATGCCGTCAAGAACGGTGGACCAGATGATGACAGAATCGCTTCCCGCCATTTCAACCGCACGTTACATTCAGAGACAACTTGTGGGTCAAACAGTGCGCTTCGTCGCTGGTAAGTTCTGCAACAGCGCCATCAGGAACACGAGGCACTTTCGTGAGTGGTTTCACATCCCTATGAACTATGTGAGGATGATGGAGCTGCCGCTCACCGCTCTCCTCCTTCAAGCGCAAGCACATGAAGCGATTCTGGATGTGTCGAGCCCCAAGCTGCTGGCACTGTACTATGCTCTTCAGGGTTACGACGGTGTAGTCGCGGCTGATGTTGAGGACTATTTTGTAGCAGATTTCGAGGCGTACCGGAAACATGCCAATATCGCAATTGATGTGGCCACTTTTGATGCGGCGGACTGCATTCCGTATGCCGATGGGCATTTTGACAAGGTATTCTCGGTGTCCGTCTTGGAGCACATACCGTACGATGGTGATACTCGCGCGGTGCGCGAGATGCTGCGTGTTCTGAAGGAGTCGGGTTGCGGGGTGCTTACTCTCCCGGCATTCCCGAGCTATAT
Organism: Anaerolineales bacterium UBA6131; assembly: GCA_002435875.1. Taxonomy (GTDB): domain Bacteria; phylum Chloroflexota; class Anaerolineae; order UBA2200; family UBA2200; genus UBA6131. The sequence goes on along the minus strand of DIVN01000004.1, from coordinate 9,367 downwards.
CGAAGAGTGGCTTTCGTGGTCACCTCCGTGGCCTTCGGTGCGGAATGCTCAAGGCAAGAGTTTCTTCCAAAGGCGCTACGATCGGGAAGCACTGCTGAACAGGCTACTGGTGCCAGGTGCGACCATCGAGCAGATCGTGTTGATTGCAGAGAAACCGGCAAAGCCCCCCCACTTGGCTGACGATGGGATGCTCTTGCACAATGCGTACTATATCGACCATGTCCCGCTAGCTCGATTGATTGATGCAATCGGACGTCGCCTGCGGTTTCTTCCGTTCATGCCTTATTTGGCCCAACGGTACGTCTCACGCAAGTGTCATTACCTGACTTCCGACTGGGCAGACCCCAACATCAGACAGGTCGTCATCAAGATCACCAAGAACACAAGCAGCGGTCAAGTTCACGCTGGGGCGGCCTGATTGGACACCCTTCGGTCTGGCGAAGCTTCAGCGGTTACTGCCTCTACCCCCAAGTCACTGCTCAGCAGCGCTTCCTGGAGCCTGCTCTCCACGGTCTGGTTCACGGCGGTGGGCTTCCTGCTTACCCCATTCCTGACCGCAAGCCTGGGTGCCGACTACTATGGCCTGTTTCTGCTCGTCACGTCCATCAGCGGGCTGCTGACCGTGATGGACCTGGGCCTTGGCCAGGCCACCCTACGCTATGTCGCCTACTACTACGGGCGCAACGACCTGGCCGGCATCAACCGCGCGATGGGCTCAACCTCTGCCGTATACCTTGTCACTGGCAGCCTGGCCTGGGCCATGCTGTTCTTTGGCGCGCCGTGGCTTGCCAGTTGGCTGGCGCTGGCGCCCGCTGACGTGGCCCTGGGCATCAGCCTGTTGCGCCTGACCGCCTTCAACCTGGGACTCATGCTTGTCAGCGGCGCATTTGGGGCGATCCCACCGGCGCTGCAGCGTTACGACATCAACTCGCTGGTCACCGTGGCGCAGAGCGCGCTGCAGGTCGTGGGCACGGTGGTGATCCTACGCTCCGGCGGCGGCGTGTACGAGCTGGTGCTGTGGGCCGTCATCAGCACGCTCGTGCGGCAGATCGCCAATGTCGTGATCGCGAAGTGCCTGATTCCCCGTTTGCGGCTGATGCCGTTGCCATCCCGGGCAGGGCTACGCGAAGTCTTTGGCTATGGGGTCTTTGCCACGGCGACGCAGATGCTGGGCATCGTGTGGAAAGAGGCCGACCGCCTCCTGGTGGGTGGCCTGCTCAACACGGCCTCCGTTGCCTATCTTTCTGTGCCGAAGAGCCTGGTGTTCCGCGGCACGGATGCGGTGGCCAGCCTGGGTGCGGCACTGTTCCCGCGCTTTAGCGTGACCCAGGACCTCGAGGAGGCGCGCCGCCTGTTTCTGACGGCCACCTGGAGCCTGTTGCTGGCCACGTCGGCCCTGTATGTGCCCGTCACCCTGCTGTTCCCGGCGTTCCTGAGGCTCTGGATGGGACCCGAGTTCGCCCAAGAAAGCGCCCGCATCGGTCAGATCATCGCCTTCAGCTGCATCATTCGCGGAGCGTACGTGCCCTACCAGAACTTGTTTCAAGGCATCGGCAAGCCGCAGTACCTGACAGCGTTCTACCTTGCGTCCGGGCTGAGCAGCCTGGCCTTCAACGTGGCCCTGATCCCCTCGTGGGGACTGGCAGGAGCCGGCTATGCGTACGTCTTTACGCTGATTTGGGGGGTCGTCGCGCTGGCCTTTTCCTGGCGAAGGGTTCTCCAGGGGCAATCGTTGCGCCCCCTGCTGCGCGCGGTGGCCGTGCCATCGGCTCTGGCGCTGTCTAGCCTGATGCTATGTAACCGCCTCTACACGATCCCCGCCGACCTTGGTTGGCTTGGGCTGCTGGCTGCGGGCGGTGCGATGATGGTGGCGACAACCGGGCTGATGATCGGCGTGGACTTGATATGGGGCGCTGGCTCCTCCTACGCAGGGGTGTTGCTGCGCGCTGTGAGCGGCTCGGTGGTTGCCGCGCCGATGATCCGTGTGCTGATGTCTCGGTGGGAGAATCGTTCATGAGAACGGGAAGTTGTGAGAACCGAAGCAACCTGATGGTTCGGCGAGGGCTTGTATCTGCGGTCACCCTGGCAGTCCTGCTCATTCTGGCCGGGTCCTGTGCATCTCAGTCTCGAGCGCAGACGGGCGGCTGGGCCGAGCCGGTCAGGCTCTTCGAAAGCTTTGGATGGTCCCTGTATCCGTCGATTGTGGCCGATGCAGGCGGCAACGTGCATGTGGTGTGGTGCGAGGCAGGTCCTGAGCTGGCGACTCCATGTGCAGCCATCTACTACGCCTATTTCGACGGCAAGTCCTGGTCCACTCCGGTGGACATCGTGGCCGCGTCATACGGTGAGATTGCTTCGGCGCCCGTCCTGGGGATCGATGGAGCAGGCACGCTGCACCTCACCTGGCTGGGCGGGTTCACCGACCGCGTGATGTACAGTCAGGCCTACGCGCCTCTGGCAGGGTCAGCCAGGAATTGGTTGGAGGCGGAACAGGTCAGTGCTGAGTCGGGAGCTACGGCCTACCCTGACATCGCCGTGGAGGAAACTGGCGCGATACACATCGTGTATGCCGTGCAGTACGGGACGCAAAGCGGCATCTACCATGTCCGCTCCGCAGACGGCGACGTCTGGACAGCGCCCGATGCGGTGTTCAGCAACAACGCCGATGATCGTATGGTCAGCGAGCCCCGCCTGGCGGCGGACCCTCAAGGTGGATTGCACGTGGCCTGGACCGAGGCTGGCTATCCAGAGAGTTTTCCCCCATCGGGACTGCGCTACAGCCGTTCGCTCGATGGTGGCGACACGTGGCACGAGCTTGGGTCGTGGACAGGGCCCTACAGCCTGAGCGGTGTTCTTGCCCCGGCTGCTGCCGAGGTACATCTGGTGTGGAGCGGGACTTCAGAGGATCGCTTCAAATTCCATACTTGGTCAGTTGATCGCGGGACAAGCTGGTCGACCCCGACGCACACCAGCGAGATCGGTGGGCAGGAAGGCTGGCCAGCGCTGGCAGTGGATCGCGCAGGTGATCTGCACCTGCTGCAGGTGACAGGAGAGAATGGGGTGCCGCTCACGCATCAGGTCTGGGACGCTGCTAGTTGGTCGCCAGCCGTTCGCCTGCTCGGTCAGCTGCCGGGGGCACCGTACCACCCTTGGAATGCGGACGTGACGATTGGACTCGGCAATCAGATCCACGGTGTGGTATCCCACGCAGTGGAGATGCCCACAGGCAGCGACAACTGGCAGTACGATATCTACTACCTGCGCGGGACGGCCAGCAACGCTCCGGCAGTTGAGCCGCGGCCCCTGCCAGCGCCAACGAGTGCGCCCAAGACCGCGACACCGGCGGCCGTCGCCAGCAAGGTGACCCCCACGCCTGCCACAACCCTCGTGCCAGGGCGGACCGAGAGCGGAAGTGTGGCTGGCGAGGGCCTTGCAGCCAATGCCGCGCTGATCGGCGCGCTGGCAGGTGGTGCCATTGTGGCGCTCGTGGTCACCGTCAGCATGCTCGGCCGACGCAGGCGCAGGTAGGTCGCGTGGGTCCAGAACCGTTGCGGCCAAAGTGCCAGCAAGACCTGGTTACCATCATCGTCACCACCCTCAACAGCGAAAAGCTCCTGTCGCGGTCGTTGGACAGCTGCTTGGGCCAGACACATGACCTGCTGGAGGTCATCGTCGTCGACGGTGGCTCAACCGACCGCACGCTGGAGATTGTTGCTTCCTACGATGACCCGCGACTGCGGCTGGTCCATCAGCTGGACAACGAGGGCAAGCTGCCTGGGGCGATCAACCTGGGCATGGCTGAATCACGAGGGCAGTTTCTGACCTGGATTCAGGACGACTCCTGGTTCGAGCCGCAGGCGGTTGAGACCATGCTGGCTTACCTGCGAGCGCACGCTGAGGTGGCACTGGTCTACACGGACTACTGGGATGTGGACGAGCAGGGCCAGTTGTTGCAGTACCAGCGGGTGAATGCACCCGACCGCATCCTCAGCGATGATGTGGTCCGCCAGAGCTTCCTCTTCCGCAGGCAGGTCTATGAAACGATCGGTCCGCAGGATGTCCGCTACTTCCCCGTGCATGAGGTGCCGTGGCGCATGCAGATCATCCAGCGCTTCAGGGTTGAGCCGTTGCACGTGCCGCTGCTCAGCTACACCGTGCACGCCGGTTCGCTGACTGGCAGAATCGGCAACCGCACCTTGCGGCGGCAGGTGGCGGGTATCTTCAGGGAGCAGGGCTACCTGGATCGCGGCGCGTACCGGCGCCGCCTGGCGGAGATCGACATCACGGAAGCGTATGAAGCCTACAAGTTACGTGGCGATTGCGGCTCCTTCCTGCAATATGCGACTCTCGGCATCTGTCGCGACCCGGCGTGGCTACGCAACCGCGGCCTGCTCAAGCTCATGGTCAGGTCACTCCTACCTGGCAGGGAGGGCTATCGAGACAAGTTCCTGAGGGACACGGACCCGGCTGTCGAAGCATCATGACTTCTGGTGGTAGGTAGCCAAACACGGATGTCCAGGAGGAATTGCGCGCTGCGCATCCTGTATGTGACGCCAACCCTGCCCGTGCCAACAGGCGGAGGCCAGACGCGCCCCTTCAACCTGATCAAGCAACTGTCTGACCGGCACGAGATCTCCGTCATCAGCTTTGTCCAACCGGCGGAGGGCGATCTTGTCGGCTTGCTGGAGCCCTATTGTCAGCGTCTGGAGTTGGTGCCCTTTGAAGGTTTCGAGCCGCTGGGCAAGTGGCGCAATCGCCTTTCGGGATGGGGCCACCTTCTCTTTGATGACCGACCAGCGTACGTACGCACATTTCCGGTAGACAGAATGCGGGTTCCTCTGCGCCGGCTGCTGGCGTCCAGCACCTTCGATCTGGTCGTCTTTGAGCAGCTTTTCCTGGCAGGATTGTTGGGCGACATTGGGGACCTGCCGGCTCTACTGGTCGAGCAGAATGTGGAGAGCGACATTGCACGGCAGTCCTTTGCTCAAGCGCGTAACCTGGTGCACAAGGTTCGTGATTGGCTGGCCTGGCGCAAGCTGATGGCATTTGAGCGGCGCTGCGTGCAACGCTTTCGCGCCTGCGTAGCGGTATCGCAGCGCGATGCTGAGCTGGTGCGAGCGATGTCGTCGGGAACGCAAGTGTACGTTGTGCCCAACGGCGTCGACAGCCGGTACTTTGCTACGGGTGACGAGAAGCGCGGGGCTGACAGACTGCTGTTTTTCGGCACCCTCAGCTATGGTCCGAATGCCGATGGCATCCGATGGTTCTGTCAGCAGGTATTGCCCAGGATCAGGCAGAACAGACCCGGACTGCGACTGGATATCGTCGGGCCCAGCGCTGTGCGGGAAGTTGTCGCCTTGGGTGACATTCCCGGTGTTAACCTGGTAGGCTTTGTCGGTGACGTGCGGCCTGCGCTTTGGTTGGCCGCCGTGTGCATTGTGCCGCTGCGCGCGGGCGGCGGCACGCGCTTGAAGATCCTGGAGGCCCTTGCAGCGCATTGCCCGGTGGTGTCGACAACCATCGGCGCGGAGGGCCTTGACCTCGTCGACGGGCAAGACCTGTTGATCGCCGATAACCCAGACGATTTCGCAAAGGCCGTGCTGCGGCTTCTCGACGACGGCGCGCTGAGAGCGAACTTGGCTGCAGCCGGCGCGTCCGCCGTAAGGCAGCGCTACGATTGGCAGGAGATTGCCGCGCAGTTCGAGTTTGCCTGCATCGAGGCCGCGCGCTGAAGGTCCTCTTCTTCGCCACCTGGTTCCCACACCCGTTGGACAACGGCTCCAAGATTCGCGTCTATCACCTCCTGCGCGGGCTGGCCGCTGCTGGGCACCGGATCTCACTGCTGTCTTTTGCCTTCGATACGGCCGACGTCGACAACGCGCAGGAAGTGCGCGAGCTGTGCGCAGACGCGCAGACCATCCAGCGCAATCCCTTCCAGCGCAGCACGCTCGAGCAGCGCTTGCGCTTCTTTTCGCCGACACCAATTGTGTCGCGGCCGGTTCGGGAGATGGTGCAGGCAGCGCGCGGCGCCACGGCTGGGGTGCGTTTTGACGCTGCCATCGCGTCGACCTTTGTCACTGCGCCCTATGCGCTGATGGCTCCGGCGGGCACGGTGAGAATTCTGGAGGAGCACAATGCCATGTCACGCTGGGCCTGGGACCGAGTCACGGCTCAGAAAGGCCTGACACGCCGGATGTATCGTTGGCTGAGCTGGTATAAGGAGCATCTCTACGAAAGCCGCTTGTTCAGGCGTTTCGCGCTGTGCACCATGGTCTCGGAGCAGGATCGCGAGTACTGCCTTGACCACCTGCCAGGCTATCGCGGGCCGATGGCCGTGGTGCCCAACGGCGTGGACTGCCTGCGCAACCGGCCGGGCCTGGCGGAACCGGTTCCAGGCTCGCTGGTCTTTAATGGCTCGCTTACCTATCGCGTCAACTATGAGGCGATGCGCTTTTTTCTGGCTGACGTGTACCCGCGAGTCCGTCTGCAGGTCCCCAATGCCACGCTCACCATCACCGGGTCCACTGCGGGCGTCGACCTGTCCGGGCTGCGCCTGGACGAGAGCGTGCGCCTGACCGGACTGGTTGACGATGTGCGCCCCTACGTGGCAGGCGCCTGGGCGTGTGTGACCCCGATCCTGCAGGGAGGAGGCACTCGGCTGAAGGTGCTGGAGGCCATGGCCCTGGGCACACCGGTGGTGGGAACAAGCAAAGCCGTGGAGGGATACAACCTGGTGCCAGACGAGCACTTTTTGCTTGCCGATGATGCGGGCGAATTCGCGCGACAGACCGTGTGCCTGCTGCGTGAGCCGGAGCTTCGCGCGCGCCTGGCGAGAGCAGGGCGTGCGTTTGTGGAGGCTGGATACGACTGGCGTACCATCGGCCGGCGTTTCGCTGAGCTGTGCGAAGCCACGGTTGCCGAGGCGGCAGCCCGATGATCGACCTGTCCATCGCGCTGGTGAACTGGAACAACCGCGAGTACCTGCGGCAGTGCCTGGAGTCCATCGAGGCGGCGCAGCTTCCGCTCGTCTACGACATCGTCGTGTCCGACAATGGCTCCACCGATGGCAGCCTGGAGATGCTGGCAGAGCGTTTCCCCTACGTGCGAGTTGTGCAGAATGGCCGCAACATCGGAATTGCCGGAGGCAACAACCAGTGCATTCGTCATAGCAGCGGGCGCCACATCTACATTCTCAACAACGACACCCTGGTCAACCGCGACTCGATCGTGGCCATGGTGGCCTTCCTGGACGAGCATGCGCAGGTAGGAGCGGTGGCTGGAAACCTGCTGAACGCGGACGGTTCTCTGCAGTCCAGCTTCTGCAACTTCCCAACGCTGTGCGAAGAGTTTCAGTTGGTGACGCACATCGGCCGCTGCCGCAATCCCTACTTCCCCAGTCACAATGGCACGTGGCCGACGGTGCGCGAGGTCGACTGGATGAGCTCGGCCAGCATGGTCGTACGCCGCGAGGCCATCGAGCGAATTGGGTTGGTCGACGAGGAGTTCTTCATCTATTCTGATGAGACCGATTGGGAGTATCGCCTCTGGCAGGCGGGGTGGAAGATCTACTACCTGCCCACTGTGACCACGGTGCACTACGGCGGAGCGAGCTTCAAGCCCGGTGGCAAGCGATTCACCCTCGTCTACCGCGGGCGGATGCTCTTCGCGCGCAAACACTACAGCCTTGCGTACCAGGTCGTGCAGCGCGCCATGTTCGCGACCTTCGCCGGTTTGCGGCTCGCGGTCTGGGTGGCCGCATCGGCGATACCCAGGTGGCGGGCGACCGCGGGCGACCAAATCAAGGCCAACATGGAGACCTGGCGACTGTGTTTTCACCTGGTATGACCGAGCAGGAATGGGGTTCTGGCGTTGGGTATCTCGCAGCCTTGGCGCATCGCGCGGAACCACGCGGGAGCCCGCATTGACGCTACGTAACCGCGCGCTGTTGCCCGGCGTGCTCGTCGCCGCGACGCTGCTGCTGGCGGCCTTGCTGGGAGCTCGTAGCTCGTTGCTGTACGCCATGCTGCTGGCGGGTGGGCTGGCCATGGTCGTGCTGGTGATGGAGCCAGCTTTGGGCCTGGTCGCCCTGGGGGCTTTGTCATTCACCTTGCCCCTGGAACTTGGCACGGGCAGCGATGTATCCTTGACCGCGCCGGTCTTGCTCATCCCGGCCGTGGCCGGCGCCTGGCTGCTGAGCGCGCTGGGCAAGCGCTCGCTGCGGCTGGCTCCCGCGCCCACGACACTCCCGCTGCTGTTGTTTGTGGGCAGCAGCTTCCTCTCGCTGGCAGCCGGTAACTCCTACTGGAATCCGCTCGTGCCCCGCCCTTCGAACTTGTTGCTGGTGCAGCTCGGCCAGTGTGCGATCTTTGCTCTGTCAGCCGTGGCCTTCATTGTAGCAGGGGAGCTTGGCCAGGATCGTCGCTGGCTGCGGTGGGCGACGATGGCTTTTCTAGCCGTGAGCGGAATCGTGGTGGTACAGTACCTGGTCCCGGCACTGTGGTCCGTGGCCGGCTGGTCAGTGGCCGGCCAGGCCAACACGGCCATGCTCTGGACCTGGCTGGCGGCGATGGCCATGGGGCAAGTGCTCTGCAACCGCCGGCTCAGTGCAGCGGCGAAGCTCGGGCTGCCAGTGTTGCTGGCAGGCGCAGCGTACGTTGTCTGGGTGACGCAGAGGGAATGGGCCTCCGGGTGGATGTCCTTCACCATGGCGGTCGCCATGGCGCTATTGCTGCGATACTCGCGCCGCAACAGGGTAGCTGCGCTTGCCATCGGTGCTGCGCTCCTGCTGGTAGGCATACTCATCTTCCCGCACATCTTTGAGTATGCCGGCGGGCAAAGCGAGCTGGACACGAGTTGGGCAGGGAGGTTGTTGCTTTACCAGCGCACCCTCGAGCTGGTGCGGGCACATCCCATTCTCGGACTGGGCCCAGCTTCCTACCGTCACTATGGCTTCACCCAGTGGCTCTCGCTTGGCTTGGGCCGGGCTCTCTATCTGCAGCCCTTGGTGTCCTCCCATAACAACTACATCGACATCTATGCGCAGATGGGGCTGGTGGGGCTGGCACTTTTCCTGTGGTTCTTGCTTGAGGTAGCGCGTCTAGGCTGGCAGCTGTTGGTACGCTTTCAGGGGGACTTTGCCGAAGGCTACGTCGTGGGCGCGCTGAGCGGCCTGGCAGGAACGGTGGTGGCGATGATGCTGGTGGATTGGTTCCTGCCCTTTGTGTACAACGTTGGCTTTGGGGGGTTGCGCACGAGCATCGTGGCCTGGATGTTCCTGGGGGGGCTGGTTGCGTTGCAGCAGGTCAGACCGAGTGCCACCCCGCAGGAGGAGCACGTTCACCTTGCGGCTTAGCAGCAACGTTGCGTG
>DIVN01000227.1 GCA_002435875.1 Anaerolineales bacterium UBA6131 | reverse complement strand
CAAGCCCATCCTCGAGCTCAAGAACATCAACTGGATGAACCTCGAAGACCGCATGATCGTACGCAACGTGCACCTTGCCGTGCGGCCCGGGGAGATCGTCGGCCTGGCCGGGGTGGTTGGCAACGGCCAGAACGAGTTGGTTGATGTGATCACCGGCCTGAAGAAACAAACCAGTGGAGAGATCGACGTTATGGGCGGCGAGGTAGGCTACCTTACACCCGCCGAGTTTCGTCAGGAAGGCTCCTACATCCCACAGGACCGCCGCGGCATCGGTTGCAGTCCAGAGCAGACTCTCTGGGAGAACGTTGTGGTCGGCATGGAGGGTCAGCCCCGCTTCTCAAGCCGTACCGGCTTCTTGCGGCACAAAGAAATCATCCGTTACGCAGAGGGCATTGTGCGCGAGTTTGACGTGCGCACGCCTTCCGTGAATGCGCTCGCCGGCAACCTCTCCGGCGGCAATCTGCAAAAGCTCATTCTCGGGCGCGAGCTGGCCAAAGAGCCGCGCCTGCTGGTGGCGCATGACCCCACCCGCGGTCTTGATGTGGGTGCGACTGAGTACCTGCGCAACCGCATGCTCGCGTTTGCCGCTGAGGAGCGCGGCGTGCTGCTTGTCTCGCAGGACCTCAATGAAATCCTGACGCTTAGCGACCGTATCTTGATCATCTACAATGGGGAGATTGTCGGCGAAGTCTCGGGCCAGGATGCTACGCCCGAGCTGGTCGGCGAGTACATGCTCGGCCTGCGACGGGACACCCCTAGGAATGAGGCACAAGCATGAATCGGGGATGGAGACAGGAGCTGGTCCGCTATGCAGTGATTCTGGTTATCAGCGCCGCACTGGCCTCTGTGCTGGTGATGGCCAAGGGTGAGAGCCCGTGGCCGCTGGCCAAAGAGGTGGCACACTATGCCTTTGGCACGCGCGGTGGCATTGCCACAACCCTGCGCTGGGCCTCGCCGATCATCATCGCCGCCATGGGCGCCCTGGTGGCCTCACGCGTGGAGGTCGGCAACCTTGGACTTGAGGGCCAGCTGTATGTGGCCGGTCTGGCCGCCGCAGTGCTTGGCTACAGCATTTCTGGGCTGACCCCCTGGCTGCACAAGAGCATCGTGCTCCTCGGGTCCGTGGTCACGGGCGGTGTATTTGCTATGGGGCCGGCCTTCCTCTACCTGCGCTGGGGTGTCAACCCCATCGTCAGCAGCCTGATGATGAACTATGTGGCGCTGTGGGGCACTGAGTTCATCTGCTATCGCTTCCTGATGGATGACGAATCCGTGGTGCCGCGCATGATTGCCACGCAGGAGATCCTGCCCACGGCACGTTTCACGTCGATCATGCCCCCTTACAATGTCGACGCGGGCATTTACATCGGCATTGCGCTCTGTCTGATCTTTTTCGTTCTCTACAAGTACACCAGACTGGGCTATGTGCTGAACGTGTCGGGGGGCAACATGGCCTTTGCCCGCTACGGCGGCGTCAACACCAACCGGATCACCTATCTGGTGTTCTTCATCAGCGGTGGTCTGGCCGGTTTGGCAGGGGCGACGCAGATCATGGGTATCCACTACATGTTCATCAACGCCTTCTCTGTTGGCCTGGGCTGGGACGGCATTCTTGTGGGTCGGCTGGCCATGTACCAGCCGATTCTAGTGCTCGTCTTTGGACTTTTCTGGGGCTTGCTGAAGAATGCGGGCTTTATCATGGAGCGGGTCAGCAATGCCGACCGCTGGACGGTCTACGTCGTTCAGGCGACGATGGTGCTGTTCGTCACGGCCGACTTTCACATCCTGCCGCTGCTCCGTGCGCTGAGGAGGCGGCTTCCGGGCGCCAAGACGCCAATCGCAGTAGCTGAGGTGGTGGAAGGAGAGCGAGCATGAACGAGGAGATGTTTAAGGTTGTCTTTGGCTCGGCCACTTTTGCCTCCACGCTACGGCTGGCGGCCCCGCTCATCCTTGCGGCGCTGGGGGGCGCATTCACCAAGCATGCGGACATTTTCAACATCGCCCTGGAAGGCTACATGCTCATTTCGGCCTTCTTTGGGGCCTGGGGCTGCATCGTCTTTGGCAATCCCTGGATGGGGCTGCTTGCGGCAATCGTCTCGGCCACGCTGATGTCCAGCCTTTTCGCGCTGCTGGTCCTGAAGATGAACGCCAACAACTCGGTGGTGGGCCTGGCCATCAACCTGGCCATGACCGGGCTCAGCACCTGGCTGCTGGACGCCATTTTCCATCAGCGCGGCTGGGTGATCATCGAAAAGGGCGGATTCCCCAGCATCAACATCCCGGTGTTGTGCAACATCCCCTATCTCAGCGGTGTACTCAGCAACCAGAACCTGCTGGTGTACTTTACATTCATCGTGGCGCTGATTGCCGAGTGGTTCCTCTACCAGAACATCTACGGCATCCGCCTGCGAGCCGTCGGCGAGCACTCGGAAGCCGCGGAGAGCGTCGGCATCCCCTTCATGCGCTACAAGATCTGGTCCGTGCTCATGTCTGGCGTGCTGTGCGGCTGCAGCGGGGCCTTCTTGAGCCTCGGCGGCGCTTCCATGTTCTCGGAGGGCATGTCTTCGGGCAAGGGTGCCATCGCCCTAGGCATCGTGCACTTTTCCGGTGGCCGGCCTCTGCTGATTCTGCTCGGCAGTCTGGTCTTTGGCTATGCCGATGCGGTGTCGGTCGCCCTGCAGCAGTTTGGCTTCCCCAACCAGGCCATGATGACGATCCCCTTCCTAATGGTCATCCTGGTCCTGGCGGTGGTGGGCGCGCTCTCCAGGCGGCCCCTGTACCGCCGCTTGCCCTGGCTGGCCAAGCTCCTGGGTCGGGGCAAGCCCGTGAAAGCAGCTGAGCCCGCCTGACACGCGCCAGGCTGAACAAGCTGTGCGTTTCCTCCTCCTGTAGGTCAGGGGCTGCGGGAGCGCAGCCCCTGACCGGCTGCAGTCACCCTTCGCACACACCCAGGTAGCGCACCGTGGGGAAGCCAGCCTCGCGGTCCTCCCAGAACACATCCTTGAGCTCGGCGGGGTACACGGTCAGCTCGCGCATCTCCTCGCGGGTCAGCCAGCACGGTGTTCGGTCGCATGGTGTGCTACCCGCAGGCGATGCCACGGGTACCGCATCACCGGCGCAATCGCACAAGTGGCCCAGGAAGAACAGCTCCAGATTATGATTGTGCGTAGGCATATCGCGGAACTCGCGGAAGTACAGTAGCCGCCCGACACTCACCTGCAGCCCGGTTTCTTCCAGCACCTCGCGCTGTGCGCAGGCCAGGATGGAGGCGTCACTTTCTTCGAGGCCACCACCTGGAGGCACCCATCCCTCTTGGGCCAGGGTGGGGTAGACCTCGTGGACCAACAGCGTCTTGCCCTGCTCCACGATGATCACTGCCGCGCGAATGCGTTGGCGCATTGGACCGCTCACCTCGCTCGTGTAGGGCTGCTGGCTCCCACTGCCGCACATCGCCAGCTGACCTCATTGTAGCACAGCCCAGTGCTGCC
>DIVN01000077.1 GCA_002435875.1 Anaerolineales bacterium UBA6131 | reverse complement strand
CGCGGGCAGCATCTTCAAGCGCACGGCCCAGTATCCAGCTGGCTTTTTGATCGAGAATGCCAATCTAAAGGGTCGGCGCCTCGGCGATGCGATCGTCTCTGAGAAGCATGCCAACTTTATTATCAATCTCGGCCACGCACGGGCCAGCGACGTGCAAAAGCTCATCAGCGTTGTACAGGCCGAGGTTCAGCGGCAATTCGACGTGGCGCTGGAGCTCGAAATCGAGCTGGTAGGTGAATGGTGAGGTCTTCTATGAGCGATTCGGCCAGGCCACGCAAACTGCGCATTGGGGTGCTCTTTGGTGGACGCTCGGGCGAGCACGAAGTGTCTCTGGTTTCGGCCCGCTCGGTCATGGGCGCTTTAGACCCCGACAAGTACGACGTCGTTCCCATCGGCATTGGCAAGGACGGACGTTGGCTCACACAAGGAGATCCCGTCTCGACCCTGTCCGCGCTGTGTGCAGCGGATGTGCCACCCAGGCTGCAACCAGAGCGACAGGTACAGACTGCCGTCGCCCTGCCCGAGACGATCGAGCTTGTCCCTGGCGCCAGCCGTGGCGAGGTGCCGTTCGTCGATGTAATCTTCCCCGTGCTGCACGGGCCCTTTGGGGAGGATGGCACGGTGCAGGGCATGCTGGAGTTGGCAGCCCTGCCCTATGTCGGGTCGGGCGTACTCGGCTCGGCGCTGGCCATGGACAAGGCCGCGGCCAAGGACGTCTTCCGCGCCCACGATCTGCCTTGCGCTCCATCGATCCTGGTCATGCGCTGGGAGTGGGAAAACAAGCCGGCGGAGGTGCAGCAAAGGGTTGCGCAGGACATTGGCTACCCTTGCTTTGTCAAGCCAGCCAACCTGGGCTCCAGTGTTGGCGTCACGAAAGTGCACAATGCGGCCGAGCTCCCCACGGCGCTCACCCATGCCGCGCGCTATGACCGCCGTTTGCTGGTGGAGCAGGCCATCAATGCCCGCGAGATCGAATGCAGTGTGCTGGGCAACGACCAGCCGGTAGCCTCAGTCCTCGGCGAGATCGTGCCCAGGCGCGAGTTCTATGACTATGTGGCCAAGTATGAAGATGACTCGACCGGCCTGATCATCCCGGCGCAGTTGCCAGCGGACAAGGCTGCCGAGATCCAGGAGCTGGCTGTGCGCGCCTTCCTGGCCCTTGACTGCGCGGGCATGGCCAGGGCGGACTTTTTCCTCTGTCGTGATACCGGGCGTGTCTATCTCAATGAGCTCAACACCATCCCTGGTTTTACCTCAATCAGCATGTATCCCAAGCTGTGGGCAGCGTCAGGGCTCAGCTACCCCAGGTTGCTGGATCGCCTGATTGAGCTGGCCCTTGAGCGCTTCCAAGAGCGTCAGCGCATGTCGGTGGCACACAAATGAACACCAAACAGAGGCCCACCAATCGCACCGTCACGCAAAGCACAATGGCAGCCCGTCGCCGCACCCGACGCAATAGGACCTACAACCTGGTTCTGCCTTTCGAGGGAGCGTTGGCGCGCGCAGGGGTGCAGGCGTTGCCCTGGAGTTTCAGCCGCGTCCTGGCGGCGGGCCTGCTTCTGATCAGCCTGGCCGTGCTGACCTGGTTCTTTGTCGACACGCAGTTCTATGTCTACGAGGCCACCGTCTCAGGTGTCGATAGGCTCTCGGCCGAACAGGTCTTCCGCGCCAGCGGTGCCAACGAGCACAGTATCTTCTTCCTGGATGGGGGAAGCCTTACGCAGAACATCCTTGCCGCCCTGCCGGGCGTTCGTGAGGCCCAGGTCGCAATTCGCATGCCCAACCTCCTGACCCTTCGCATCGTGGAAGCCGAGGCCCGTTTCGTCTGGCGCTCGCAGGTGGGCTCGTGGCTCCTGGATGCCGATGGGAACGTGTTGCGCGCGGATGATGGCAGCGAACCCACTGCTCTGACGGTGGTCGATCTCAGTGCGCGCTCGCTCAACCTGGGTGACCGCGTGCCCGAGTCGCCTTTGCTGACGGCGACCGCGCTACATCGCCTTCTTCCCGAGATTCGCACCTTTCAATATGCGGACGCCGAGGGCGTCAGCCTGGCGGATGCACGCGGCTGGAAGATCTTGATCGGTAATGCAGAGCAATTGGAGCACAAAGTGGCTACCATGCAGGCGATTGTCCGGCAGGTCGCGCTGGAAAACCGACCGGTAAACCTGATCGATGTGCGCTATACTGGCAGCCCTTACTATGAGTAGGGCGTAGGTGCCTCTCGGCTGGCGAAGGACCCGCGGATGAAAAGCGCCGCTGCGCAAATCAGGCAGGGGGCATCCGCATAGGCAGGCACAAACAAGCGCAGCAGCCAGCTGCTGGGCACGGAGGAGCACCGTGGACAAGACAATTGTTGGCATAGACGTCGGCACGACCAAGATCTGCACCTTGATTGCTGAGGTGGATGAGGATGACCGTCCCTGCATCGTCGGTGTCGGCGTGGCGCCTTCGCACGGGCTTACCAAGGGCGTGGTTATCAATGTGGAAGAGGCCTCCAAGTCCATCGCCGCTTCGATTCAGCAAGCAGAGCGAATCTCTGGCTATACCATCCAATCGGCCTATGTCGGTCTAGCGGGCAAGCATATCTCGTCGGTAAACAGCCGCGGCGTGGCCGCCGTTGGGCGCGGAGATCGGCCCATCAACCAGGCGGATGTCGACCGTGCCCTGGAGGCTGCCCAGGCCATTGCGGTGCCCCACAACCGCGAGATCGTGCATATTCTGCCGCGCAGCTATAGCCTGGACGGCCAGGAAGGCATCCGTGATCCCATCGGCATGATTGGCTTTCGTCTGGAAGTTGAGGCGCACATTGTGACCGGCGCCGTCGCCTCCATGCGCAACCTGGTGCAGTGTGTCGAGAGCGCCAGCGTGCAGGTCAATGACTTGATCCTGCAACCGCTGGCTTCCGCCGAAGCGGTGCTGACCACGGAAGAGCGGGAGATGGGCGTGGTGCTGGTCGATGCTGGTGGAGGCACCACCGACATTGCCATCTTTGTTGACGGCAATATCGGACACAGCAAGGTGCTGCCCGTGGGAGGCAACAACTTTACGCACGACCTATCCGTCGGGTTGCGCACCCCATTCGCTCTGGCCGAACAGCTCAAGGTCAAGCATGGGCAGGTGTTGCCCGAAGCTGTTGACCCCGACGCAGCAATTCCGTTCGAGGCCTTTGGCGATACCGAGGCCCAATCGGTGTCCCAGGTCGCCATGGCCCGCATCCTGGAAGCACGCGCAGAAGAGATCTATGCCATGATCCTGGCCGAGATCAAGCGCTCTGGCTACGAGGGTCTGCTTCCTGCAGGCCTGGTGATCACGGGCGGCACGTCCGAGCTCAACGGTTTTTGCGAGCTTGGACGCGAGATGCTACAGCTGCCTGTGCGCATCGGGCGAGTGCACGACGTCAGTGGCCTTGTCGATGCCGTCGCCTCACCGGCTTATGCGACGGCGGCTGGCCTCCTCCTGTGGGGCCTACACAATGAGTCGGACGAAGCCAAGGGCCCATCTGGCGATGGGCTGGATCTGTTCAAACGATTCAAAGAAATCCTCCGTCTGTTCTTGCCGCGTTGAAAGGAGCGTAACAGTGGAAGAGATTGTTAACCCCGCCGATAGCTTTGCCAAGATCAAGGTGCTGGGCGTGGGAGGAGGCGGCGGCAACGCCGTCAACCGCATGCTCGAGGCTGGCCTCCGTGGTGTCGACTTTGTCGCCATCAATACCGATGCCCAGGCGCTCATGTTGTCCAACGCGCCCACCCGCCTGCGCATCGGCGACAAGCTGACCAAGGGCCTGGGCTCAGGCGGCAACCCCGCCATCGGTCAGAAGGCTGCAGAAGAGTCTATGGACGAAATCCGCGAGGCGATCAAGGGCTCGGACATGGTCTTTGTCACCGCAGGAATGGGGGGTGGGACAGGCACCGGCGCGGCTCCCGTTGTGGCTGGCATCGCGCGGGAGCTCAATGCGCTGACCATTGGCGTGGTCACCCGACCCTTCCGTTTCGAGGGGGTGCAACGCTCCAAAGCGGCAGAGGACGGCATCGCCCGGCTCAAGGAGAGCGTGCATACGCTGATTGTTGTGCCCAACGATCGCCTCCTGCAGATCGTGGACAAGAAAGCGTCCATCGATGCGGCCTTCCGCGTCGCGGATGACGTGCTGCGCCAGGGCGTGCAGGGGATCTCCGAGCTTATTACCGAGCCGGGCCTGATCAACGTCGACTTTGCCGACGTGCGCACGGTCATGTCCGAAGGCGGCAATGCTCTCATGGGTATTGGACGGGCCACCGGTGAAGACCGCGCAGTGCAGGCAGCCAAACAGGCGATCTCCAGCCCCTTGCTCGATGTAACCATCGACGGAGCGCGTGGCGTCCTGTTCAACATCTGGGGCGGGCCAAGCCTGACTCTGCACGAGGTCGAAGAGGCCGCCAACATCATCCGCGAGCGGGCCGACCCAGGCGCGAACATCCGCTTCGGGGCACGTTTGGACCAGGCCTTTGGCGACGAGATGCAGATTACGGTGATTGCCACTGGCTTTAACGCCGAGCCACACAGTCAGGGCATCCCGCTGTCGCCACGCAAAGCGCTAGACTTTCCGGTGCGCTCGTACGAGAGCGAGGATTTGGACATTCCTGCCTTTTTGCGGCGCTAGAGGGGGGATGATCTCGGGTCAGTCAGGCCCACAGATGCCTGTGGCAAGGACCTGGCTCGCCTGATGGAAAGCTGATTTCCCAGTTGGGGGCTATGCCCCTGCTTCTGCGACGGACCTCAGACGAGGATGCTTTGGTCTGCGACTGCGTGTGATGTACTTGGCCGGTGAAGCCGCACAACCTACAAGAGAATTGTACCACGACTTTGCATAAAGCGCAAATGCGATGTCATAATGCGACGAGTCTGCTTTGGAGTGGGTCTGACCTGGCGGTCTGTCTAGGTGAAGCGGATCTCCTCTCTTCCCTCCAGGCGGTCCAGCACTCGTTCGACAATGAGATTCAGATGCTGCTCATGTGCCACAAAATCAAGATCATCGCTTGGGATAGTGAGCATGGGGCAAAGATCAAAGCACTGCAGCCATTGCTGATAGAAGGAATTCAATAGCGAGAGGTACTCGGCCGTGATGCCTGTCTCGATGCCGCGTGCCCGCTTTTGTATTCGCTCGAGCAGAGTCTGCGGAGAGGCTCGCAAGTAGACGAGCAAACTCGGCGGGGGTAGGTCGGCCACTACCTGATCGTACACACTTCGATAGGCACTGAGGTCCCGGTCACTCAGATCGCCCTGGGCGTTGAGCGCTCGCGCAAATATCTCCGCGTCCTCGTAGATGCTGCGATCGAGGATTGCGGAGGTCGGGTGCTCGCAGGCCAGATAGCGGTGCATCTTGGAACGGTGGCCAAGAAAGTACACCTGCAAGTGGAAACCCCAGGCACCCATGTCCCGGTAAAAGTCCGCTAGATATGGGTTGTCATCGACTGATTCGTGAAAGGCGTGCCAACCCAGCCGCGCGGCCATCAGTCTGGTCAGCGAAGTTTTGCCGGCACCAATATTGCCGGCGACTGTGACAAAGTGTCTGGGCATCTAGCCTGCCTTTCAGCGTGGTTGCTCGACGATCGGCCACGGTATCAAGGGGTGCGTACTTGCCAGCGGCGTGCAGCGACGATACCATATCGGCCAAGTACTGTCAAACACTGCCTTCTCGCACTGGTCTTAACTGATGCCCTCGATGGCGGGTCTGCGAGCTTTCTTGCTCTCGCCGTGCCTGCGTTTTCGCTCCAGTCGACGCCGGACGGCCTGCGAAGAAGGCCGAGTCGGGTGCCTTCTTCGGCGAGTCTCCAGCCCGTGCCGCAACAGGTGCGCAAACCGTGACAGCGCAGCCTCTCTGTTCTGATACTGGCTGCGCTGGGCGTGTGCTACGACGTGCAGATGGCCAGAACCATCAAGCCTGCTGGCAAGACGTCCCAGCAGCTGCGAGCGTTGCTCGGCCGTCAGGCTCGGTGAATTGCGCAGGTCGAAGACGATCTCCACCTGCGTCTCACGGCGGTTGACGTTCTGTCCTCCGGGGCCGGTACCTCGAGAAAACTGCAGATTTAGCTCCGTCATGGGGATGACGAGGCCCGGCTTGATTTCTATATAGTCCGAATGCGGGCAGAGATCGCTCATGGGTTACTCCGCAGGTGTTGAGCGGTGACCCGAGCAAGTGTGCAGGCAGAGCCGTGGCTGCTCAAGCAATGAGCATCGCATCGCCAAAACTGTAGAAACGGTAGCGCAAGCGGACCGCCTCAGCATAAGCTCTTTTCACGAGGTCGAGACCTGCGAACGCAGACGTGAGCATCAGCAGACTTGAGCGCGGCAGGTGAAAGTTCGTGAGCAAGGCATCGACCACCCGAAACCGAAAACCGGGGAAGATGTACAGGTTAGTCGGACCAACAAACGGTGCCAGCGGAGCATCGTCACGCGGCAGCCTTGCGCCAACAGTCTCCAACACGCGCACGCTAGTTGTGCCAACTGCAATGACTCGGCGGCCCTCGTGGCGAGCACGGTTGATCGCCATACAGGTTTGCTCTGGCAGCTCGCAGTATTCGCTGTACATCTGGTGATCTTGCACCAGTTCCTCCTGCACGGGCCGGAAGGTATCGAGGCTGATGTTTAGGGTTACGAAGGCAAACTCCACGCCGGCGGCCCCAAGTTGATCGATCAGAGCTGGGGTGAAATGCAGACCGGCAGTCGGCGCTGCAACAGATCCCCGAACGCGGGCATACACTGTCTGGTAGCGTTCGGGATCCTGCAGGGGCATGTGGATGTAGGGTGGAAGCGGCATCACTCCCACTTGCGTCAGCAGTGGTTCAATGGGCGCCGAGAACCGCAACAGCCGGCACCCGGACTCGAGGACGGCTAGCACCTGCGCCTGTACAGGGCTGGCGGCAGCCTGGCTCCCATCCACAGCCGCGGAAATGGAAATCGTGGCTCCTGGTTTCAGCCGTCGTCCGGGCTTGATCAGCGCCTCCCAGAGGCATTCGTCCCTCTTACTCACCAGCAGTAGCTCCACTTTTCCGCCGCTGGGGACCTTCTTGCCAAAAAGGCGGGCCGGGATGACGCGGCTCTCATTGGCAATTAGGAGATCGCCTGGATGCAGAAAACGAGGCAGATCGCGAAATTGGCAGTGTTGCATTGCACCGTTCTGACGATCGACCACGAACAAGCGTGACGAGTCTCTTGGTTCAACCGGAGATTGAGCGATCAGCTCGGCTGGAAGGTCGTACTCGAACTCGGACGTCTTCAACTAGGGTGCCAGCTCGTTGGCAAAACCGGTGCCTGCGATGGTTGGACGCACGCGCAGCCATTCAGCAATCGTTGCTCCGACGTCGGAAAAGCTGGTGCGGGTGCCGAGATCGACCGCAGACTTTAGCCCAGGGCCGTAGACAAGAAGCGGTACGTACTCGCGCGAGTGATCTGTACTAGGGGTTGTTGGATCGCAACCATGGTCTGCGGTGAGTATCAGCGCGTCATTGGCCCGCAAGGCCTGCAGCACTTCTGGCATTCGCTCGTCCACCGCCTTGAGTGCGGCAGCATAGCCGGCAACGTCGTTGCGATGGCCATAGAGCATGTCAAAGTCGACCAGATTGGTAAAGACCAAGCCTCGCTCTAGCTCGCGCATGGCTTCAAGTGTGCGATCCACTCCGTCCATGTTGTCATGCGTATGCACTGCTTTGCTGATGCCACGCTTGGCAAAAATGTCCTCGATCTTGCCAATAGCCCACACAGTCTGTCCTGCCTCAGTCACATAGTCCAGCACGGTTGGCCCTGACGGTGGCAAGGCATAATCGCGGCGCCGGTCAGTGCGCTTGAAAGCGCCAGCTACTCCCACAAACGGCCGGGCGATCACACGGCCCACGTTATGCTTGCCCTGGAGCATGTCGCGAGCAATCTGGCACAAGCGGTATAGCTCATCCACCGGAATGATCTGTTCGTGTGCAGCGATCTGGAAGACGCTGTCGCCACTCGTGTAGACGATTGGGTAGCCGGTGCGCAGATGCTCTGCACCAAGCTCATCGAGTATCACCGTGCCTGAAGCGGGATAGTTGCCCAACGTGTGACGGCCAATCCGCCGCTCGAACTCATCCATCACCTCGGCAGGGAAACCATGGGGGTAGGTGGGAAATGCCTGCTCCGAGACAAGTCCTGCGATTTCCCAATGCCCGATTGTAGTGTCCTTCGCAACTGACTTCTCGGTCATCTTCCCGTAGGATGCTGCAGGCGCCGGGTGTGGTGGGACACCCAGAATGGTATGGATGTTGCCGAGACCGAGCATCTGGAAACGCGGCAAGTCGATGCCCTGCAGTTGTTGGGAGATATTGCCAATGGTATCCGATCCCAAATCGCCGAATCGTTCGGCGTCGGGCAGCGCACCGACACCGACACTGTCAAGCACGATGAGGATAACACGGTCAATGATGACCATACCGACCTCCATTCACGGGGAGCCTGGTCAGACGGCCTTGGGCTGGCGGTTGGGGACTGTCAGCCTCTAGTACTGAGCCCGACCACGGGCTTGCTCTGAGGCTGTTGTCCTGCGATCGGACGGTGCATTGCCTAGCAGCGCCGCCACGTTCACCCGGGGGCTATTGACACCCAGGCTGCTCGCAGCGACCGAGCACTTAGTCCGCAGCAAACAGAAGATGTTGGCCTGCAACTGGCCTGCCAGTTCGGAACAGGCGTAGTAGTTGGCCTGTCCCTTGCTTATGACCATCTCCGCCAGCGCCAGCTCCTGTCGAACTGCAGAGGACATCTCGTCAAGGGGCAGGCCGAGTGTGTCTGGACCAGTGAGGATTACCGGGGCGATCTCGTGCATTCCGACATAGTGCGCATCCGCCATGACGGCATCGGAGGTAATGGGTCCCCCCTTAACCGCCACCGTCACCGCACAGCCGTGCCGGACCAGCTCTCTGACAAGCAGTGTGTCGAGCGCAATCTCACCCACATTGTCCGCGAGATACAGCGTGCGAGGTCTGCTCTTTGCCCGACTAAGCAGGGCAGCCGTATGGTCGATGCACAAACCTTCATCCACTATGGCGCGCAATTGCTGGGCAATATCGTCGGTGGCCAGGTCATAGCCAGTGCCCACGGTGCGAAAGTCCAGATGGTTGCCGGCAATGGCCCAGAGGACCAGGAAGTGAAGCCGCTCCTCGTCGCGGTCCATGCTAGACAGGCGATCCGATAGCAGTTCGCGTATTGCGACACCGATCTCATTGCAGCGTTGTCGCAGTTCGCTGAACGGCATCTCCTGCCCGCTCCGTTCCTTCAGGAGGCGATGTACCCTGGTGATGTAGTATGACGGGATGCAACAGGTGTCGAAGGCGCCGCCCATCCACGTCATAGCTTCTCGCAGGATCGACAGACGGGTCTCGGGCTCGGGCACGGTAGTCACTAGAGCACCCTGCAGATCATCGATGACGCAACTTGCACATTTGATGACAGTAAGCATGACACCTAGCTTACTCGTCTGCTAGCATTCGGTCAAGTCGCTCGGTCTTGATGCCGCAGATCGCGCTGACTCATAAGTAAGTGTTACCATAGTAGTGTGATTGCCTCAGAATAGACTGTTACCGACTGATACCACATTGGCGGTGCTAGTCTGTAGGCAGACTGAGGCGCTGAGCGAGTTCCGAGTGG